>QKCE01000239.1 GCA_003245785.1 Spirochaetales bacterium
ATACCCGAAATCGCCGCCGCCGCGGGAACCCTGTAAAACGGTCCCGACGTCCTTTATACCGCCCTCGAGCTTCGGGAAGACCTGGACGCCCGGGTGGAAACCCTTTCCTTCTACGCCACCATGCGCGCCACGGTGGACACGGGGGACGAGGAAGCCCAGGGACTCTCCGCCCGGGCGGGCGCCCTCATGGGCCGGTACGCCGAGGCGGCGGCCTTCCTCGAGCCCGAGCTCCTCGAGCTCGGCAAGCCCCTCCTCGATTCCTGGCTCGCCGGCCACCCGGGCCTCGCGGAATACGCCCACTGGCTCGAGGACCTTTTCCGCCAGCGGGAACACGTGCGCTCCGCCGAGGTCGAGGCGGTGCTCGGCGCGGCGGAAGAGGTGTTCGACAGCGCGCGGAACGTCCACGACATGCTGGTGGATTCCGACCTGACCTTCGCCGACGCTAAGGATTCCTCGGGAACCCCCTGGCCCGTCGCCCAGAGCACGGTCGAGCGGCATCTCGCGAGTCCCGACCGGGAGCTCCGGAAGAACGCCTGGCATTCCTTCTGCGACGCCCACCTGGCCTTCGGCCCGAGCCTCGCGGCTTCCCTCGTGACGGAAATCAAGAAGGACTGCTTTATCGCCCGTACCCGGGGCTACTCCTCGAGCCTCGAGTCGGCCCTGTTCCCGGACAACATTCCCGTGAAAACCTTCGAGACCACCCTCGAGATCTTCGAGCGGAACCGGCCGCTCTGGCACCGGTACTGGAAGGCCAAGGCCAAGGCCCTGGGGCTCGAAAGGCTTTCCCACTGGGACATTTGGGCGCCCATTTCCAAAAAGCCCCCGGTGGTTCCCTTCGAGACCTCGGTGGAATGGATCGCCTCGGCCCTCGCCCCCCTGGGGGAGGATTACGTGAACCGCCTCCGCAAGGGCTGCCTCGAGGAGCGCTGGGTCGACGCGTACCCCACTAAGGGCAAGAGCCAGGGCGCCTTCAGCTACGGCTCCCGGAGCACCGCCCCCTACATCATGATGAGCTACGCCGACGACCTTTCTTCCCTCAGCACCCTGACCCACGAGCTGGGCCACTCCATGCACAGCGCCCACAGCCGCGCCGCCCAGAAGGGCATTTACGCGGACTACGGCATCTTCGTCGCCGAGGTAGCCTCGAACTTCAACCAGGCCATGACCCGTGACTGGCTCTTCCGCCAGAACGCGGACCGGGAATTCCAGATCGCCCTCATCGAGGAAGCCATGGAGAATTTCCACCGGTACTTCTTCATCATGCCGACCCTGGCGCTCTTCGAGCGGGAAGTCCACCGCCGGGTGTGGAACGGCGAGGGCCCCACGGCGAGCGAGCTCAACGCCCTGACCGCGGACCTTTTCGCCGCGGGCTACGGGGACGCGATGGAGATCGACCGGGACCGGGAAGGCTGCACCTGGGCGCAGTTCTCCCACCTCTACATGAACTTTTACGTGTTCCAGTACGCCACGGGAATCAGCGCCGCCCACGCCCTCGCCGCTCCCATCCTGGCGGGGGACCGCGACGCGGCCAGGCGCTACGTCGAGTTCCTCTCCTGCGGCAATTCCCTCTATCCCGTCGACGCGCTCCGCCTCGCCGGGGTGGACATGTCGGGACCGGCGGCCATGGAGGCGGGCTTCCGTACCCTCGAGGCCCTGGTGACCCGCCTCGAATCGCTTATCTGACGCGAATCGCGTATCTGACCGGGAACACCCGGGGGAGGCAAGGATGAAAAGAACGATCGCGCTTATGGCGGCGCCCTGCGCCCTGGCCCTGTGGGCCCTGGCCCCCTCAGCCACCGTCGCGCAAAACGCGGCCGCGCAAAACGCGGCCGGGAAAGGCGCGGCCATTCAGGCCGAAACCCCGCAGGGGGGCGCAGACGCCGAAAGCCTCGCGAAAAACGCGGAGCTCAGGATACTCGTGAACGTCGTCGGGCAGTCGAACGCGGAGGTGCTGCGGATCGTCCGGGACCTCGGGCTCACCGTGGAGACCATGGACGTGAACAACACCAAGCGCGTCGCGACCTACGGCCTGCGCTCTCCCCTGGACCGCTTCGACGAGGCGATTTCCCGGTTCCTCTCCCTCGGCATCGCGGACTGGCAGAAGATTGAGACCGTGAATTACGCCGAGCGGCTCGACTCGAACGCCTACGAGCTGGAGTACCTCGCCGGCCAGGAGGAAGCCTACCGCGAGGAACTCGACGCGACGGACCGCAAGAACGGCTCCTATCAGGATATCTTCAACCGCGCGCGGGAGCTCGACAAGGAAACCTACGACCGGAACCGCGAAAGAATGGAAATGGAAAACGCCCTGGGCCGTTCAGCCATCAAGCTCGTCCTTTCCGAAAAGTCCGTGCAGGACCTCGACGCCTCGGACGAGCTCTCGGGCTTCATCAACATGCCGGGTTTCGAGGGCCGTTACTTCCGGCCGGAGAATCCCGACCCGGCGACGCTGGCGGACCAGTACGCCGGGGGAACCCTCCGCTACATGTTCACCAAGGGCCGCTCCTATTTCCTGGTCGGCATAATGAAGCCCGTTGCCGGGGGCGACCGGGAGAGCGACGCCTTCGTGAACGATATCGTGAACTGGGGGATCGGGAAGGACTTTTACCCGCGCTATTTCGGGCAGGGCAAGAACGCGTTTTTCAATCCCTTCAGCGGCTTCGAGGCGGGGGGCATGGTGCTTACCGCCGACGGGGCGATCGAGCACCTCTTTACCGTGGAACCCCACCTCGGCATGGAGTTTTTCAAGAACCGCTACGTGATCGCGGACGCCCGGGTGGGATACCTCTTCCCCCTTGACCCGGACCTGGTGAAAACCCACCGGGGGCTTACCGCGAACCTCTCGCTGAACTTCGTCTTCTAGCCCGTCTCCACCCGGTCGCGGCCCCCTTCCTTCGCGCGGTACAGCGCCGCGTCGCCCCGGGCCATGACCGTCTCCACCGTCCCGTCCCCGGGCCGGGAGGCCGTGACGCCGAAGCTCGCGGTAAAGGAGAGCGGCTTCCCGTCGGCCTCCACGGAATCGATCGCGGCGATGGCCTTCCGGAACCGCTCGGCCGTCGCGGTCGCCCGCTCGAGGTCCGTGTCGGGAAGCAGTATGAAAAACTCCTCGCCCCCGAGCCGGGCGAACACGTCGTTCGCCCGGAGTCCCGCGAACACCGCCTCCGCCGCCGCCTTCAGCGCCCGGTCGCCCGCCGCGTGGCCGAAGCGGTCGTTCACGCGCTTGAACCGGTCGAGGTCGAACTCCATCAGCCCGTAATATCCCCCGTGCCTCAGGGTTCTCCGGTGCTCCCTCTCGGCGAGCTCCAGGAAGGCGCGCCGGTTCGCGCAGCCCGTGAGGGTGTCGGTCCGGGCGAGCACCTCCAGGGCGTCGATCGCCTCCTCAAGGGCCCGGTTCGTGACGGTCAGCTCGCGGGTGCGCGACTCTACGAGCTCCTCGAGACGGGTCTTGTACCGGTCCAGTTCCCGGGTGCGCTCCCGCACGAGGGCCCGGAGCGCGCGGTCCCACAGCCCCGCGAGGAGTACGACCGCCGCGGCTCCCGCGAAGATTCCCGCCATCACCGCCCAGGTCTTCGTCTCGTAGAAGGCGTTCCGGTATTCCACGTCGATCCAGCGCTCGAGCACCGCGGTTTTTTCCCGGGGGGTCAGGGACGCCAGGGCCTTGTCGAGCAGGGTCTTCAGGACGGGCAGGTCCTTGCGGACCCCGAAGGCGAGCCTGTGCATGTAGCCCGATTCCCCGACTATCTTGAGGTTCGAGATGTATTTCTTGCTCACGAAGTAGGAGATGACCGGAATATCGCTGAGCGCCGCGTCGGCCTCCCCCGAGGCGACCGCCGCGAGGCCCTCGTAGTCGTTCCCCACGGGAATGACGGTAAACCCCGGGTTATGGTCCCGAAAGTAAAGGTAACTGCTGTAGTTCTCGGTAATGCAAACCCGTTTTCCCGAAAGGTCCCGGGGAGAGCGGACGGAACCGTCCGTGGCGAGGGCGACGAAGACCGTGGGCAGGTCGAGGTACGATTCGGTCATGGCGAGGTAGTTTGCCCGCTCCGGGGCCTCGCTTATGGCGAACAGGGCGTCCGCCTCGCCGTCCTTCACGCTTTGGAGCGCCGCCGTCCAGGTATCCGAGAGGACGGTCCGGAAGGAGACCCCAAGGCGCTTCCCCAGGAGGGAAAGGATGTCTTCGGAGATGCCGTCGTGGAAGCCCCGCTCGTCCGTAAAGTCGACGGGGGGATAGGAGGGATCGCCGGTGAAACTGATGGTGCCGTCCCGGCGTTCCAGCCACTCCCGCTCCTCGGCGGTGAGAAAAAGGGTTCGCGGTAGCGCGCGCCCGATCGCGATCGCGGCCAGGATCGAAACCGACGAGATGAACACGATTGCCGCGATGCCGAGCGTCGCCTTTTTGGAAATCATGGGCGGCTCTCAGAAATTAATCGTCTCTCACGGTGAAGTATAGGCGTTTGGCCCGGGATTTTAAACCTTTGGGGGGGAAGATGGGGAGGGATGCTTTCGCGGGCCGCGCGGCGATCGGCGCGCTTGCCACTCCGCGCGGGGTCGGCCGCGGAAGGGCCGCGCCGGAACCCCGCGCTTATCCGTCGGGTCAGGCCCGAAGGGTGCGTTCTATGCGGTCGCGGTCGAAACCGACGATAATCTTTCCGTTTATGTCGACGACGGGCACGCCCATCTGGCCGGACTTCCGGACCATTTCCTCGGCCTTGCGCTGGTCCCGGGACACGTCGAATTCGGTATATTTTATTCCGCGTTCCTGAAGGTAGCTTTTTACGAGGCGGCAATAACCGCAGCTCGGGGTGGTATAGACCTGTACGCTCATCGTGATCTCCTTGTTTCCGGTTTTCTTTTCGAGCATCGCTCTCATACCGAATATACCCAAGGCGGGTCCCGCCTTCCGTGACCGGGGTTACACTCTGAACAGCTTCTTCAGGGAGGCTTGGCGCACGATCCGGTAATGGAGGTAAAGGAGCATTCCCGAGACGGGCACCGCGGCGAGGCAGACCACGAGGGACCAGACGAAAAGGGGCCGGGAGCCCGTGTTGAGACGGATGATCAGCTCGAGGCCCAGGCAGAACAGGGCGGCGAACAAAAGGCCGATGGCGATGACGTTGAGGCCCCTCCGGCGGATCGCGGAAACGATGCCGATGGCCCCGGCCGCGCAGCCCAGGAGCCACGCCGCCGCGGGAAGCGCCCAGGTGAGGAACCATTGCACGCGCCCGTCCATCGCGTCGAGGAGGAACAGCATGAGCACGAAGGTCGGCGCGATGATCGCGAAGAGGATCCAGGGATACCGCCGGAGGAGCACGGGCATGCCCACGACGAGGAAGGCCCAGGCGATGACCGGGGAGGAATAGCGGGACCAGGTGATTCCCCGGCTCACGAGCAAGTCGGCGACCAGGGTGATCAGGAGGGCGGAACCGAACACGATGGAGACGATCTCGAAATAGATGAGCCGCCGCTGGTTGCGGGTGAGCGACTCCTTTTCGAGCATTTCCTCGAAGAAGGGCCGCTCGCCGGGAAAGTCCAGCCCGCCCGAATCGGCCGCCGCGGGACGCTCCCCCAGGGCGGGGGTCCCGCAAAGGGGGCATCGCGCCTTGGAATCGGAAAATGTAACGCCGCACTTTTCGCAATATGCCATCGTCGTCTCCTCGTTGTAATAGCCCCCGGCATTACCAGGGTTCCCGCGCCTCGGCGTTCGAGTCAACCGTGACCTCGAGGCCTTCCCGGGCAAGAAGGGAGAAAAACGCCCGCTCCACCCGGTTGTCCGCGATCGTGCTCCCCACGGTCACGTAGAGGCGCTCTTGCCAGCTCAGCACGCCCACGTTCGCCCCGGTGGCCTGGTTGCTCGGGGGGAAAAAGAGGAACCGCTCCACGCGGGCCGCCACGTCCGGCGGGAGCGCCACCGCGGTCAGGTTCGACAGGGAGCCCGAGTAGAGCTCCAGGTTGAGCCGCCGGTTCATCGCCCGGAGCGCGAGGTTCTTCAGGGGCAGGAACACGCCCCGCCCGAGGGGATTGAGCTCCCCGCCGACGTTGCGCCTGAGCTGGCGGTAGAATTCCATCTTCGTGATCCCGAGCTTCATCTGGTGGTGCACCCGCTCCACGATGTCGGCGAGCTCCCACTCCCCGAGCCTCATGTCTATATAGGGCGCCGCGAAGAGGAAAAAGTTGCGCATCGTGCGGGAAGGGTAGAGCTTCCTCAGGTTCACGGGTACCTGGATCGTGATCAGCTTGCCCCGGCGCCGCCCGGCCGGGCGCTCGGCCAGGTACACCTCCTGCATGGCCGCGAGGTAGCAGGCGGTCAGCCATTCGGTAAGGCTCGCCTTGCGGGCGCGGGCAAGCTCGAGGGCCGGCTCGAGGGGTATCGAGCCCAGGGTGACGCGGTAATCCCGGCGCATTCTCCTGCCCGGCAGGAGCCAGGCCTTGGGAATCTTCTCGGGGGGCGGAATGTCCCGCCGGAAATACTTGCGGTAGGAGTCTTCCCATTCTTCCGGGTCCGGTTCGGCTTTCCGGTCTATGAAGTCCACCGCGCGGATCCCCTCGGGGTCGAGCCTCGCGCCGAGGGCGACGAAGTATTCGATGAGCAGTACCCGGAGGAAGACCATGCCCCCCGTGCCGTCGGTAATCGCGTGGTGGAATTCGCAGGCGATATTCCTGCCCCGGGCGTATACCCTGCACAGGGGCCGCCACCGGTCGCCGCCCTCGGCCTGGCAGGGCACGTTCCTCTCCCGCTCGGGCATGGGCTCCGCGGGGGCGGGCTCGAAATAATGCCAGAACACCCCCTGCCGGAGGCGCACGAAAAGGTAGGGAAAGCGCCGGGCCGCCCGGGAAAGGGCAACCGCGAGGGCGTCCGCGTCCACCGGTTCCTTGAGCTCGCAGGAAAGCCTGAAAATGAAGGGACCCTCGCGGGAGGACACCGCCGCGGTAAACACGGCGCTGTTGTCGGGTCTCCAATAGGATTCGTGCTCGGTATCGAAAGCCATTCTGCCGTAAGTGTACTATGATCGGGGGAAAAATGCACCGCCTCCCGGGTTTCGCTTGTTTTCCGGCGCTTTTAACGTCATAATAGATAAGGAAATCATGAAGCATACCAGCATAATTCGCAGAAACCGCCGCCTTTCGCTCCTTTTCGGGATGACCCTCGGGTTTCTCTTTCCCGCCTACGCGGCCTTGTTCGTGACCTTCAAGTCTCCCGTAATGTTCGTCATTTTCCTGGCGGGCTGCGTCGGAGCCGGGTTCACCGTGGGAATCGTGTCCTTCCTCATCAACATGAGAACCGTGCGGAAGATGGCCGTCTGCGTGAGCGAGGCTATCGACAAGGTGTCCCGCGGCGAGCCGGACGCCCTGGCCGAGGTGCATCTCGAGTCGGACGACGAGCTCGGGGAAATGGTCAAGAGCTTCCGGAAGGGTCTTGAGTACTTCCAGCGGGCGTCGGTCATCGTGAACGACAACGCCGGCACGGGCTCCGACCTGCGCAGCCGGGTGGATTCGTCCCTGCGGGGTATCCGCGAGTCGCTCACCGGGCTCCGGGGCGCCCTTGAGGGGGCGGAGGTTTCCGCCATCGACCTCGACGGGCGCAACCGGGAACTCCAGCGCGAATTCGAGGTGCTCAACAAGGCGACGCTTCTCAGCGTGTCCCACGTGGTGGAGCTTTATTCCTCCGTGACCGGCTTCGGCGACGCGGTAATCGACCAGATCGAGAATCTCCGCACCGTCGAGGATTCCCTTGTCACCATCGAGCGGACGGTCGGCACCGCCCGCGACGTCCGCGGCACGGAGAACCTGGCCGTCGTCTCGGGCCTCATCGAGGAACGGGTCGCGCGCACCGTAGAGACCGCCGAAACCGTCTTCAAGGGAATCTCCGAGAGCCTCGAGTCCATCGGCGCCCTGGCCGAGCGGACGAACGTGCTTTCCATCAACGCCGCGATCGAGTCCGCCCGGCTCGGCAAGGAAGGCATGGGCTTCAGGATCATATCCGGAAATATCCGCCAGCTCGCCGACGAGGTGAATACCATCACCGGCAAGATAAAGAAGGTACTGGAGTCCGGCGACCTCGACATACGGGGGGCCACCGGCGAGCTTTCCGCCGCGGTGGGCTCCCAGCGGTCCATGGTCGAGGGCCTCAGGTCCTCGGTCGAAATGCTCCGCAACGTCGACATAGGCGTGTCGGACAAAAACAACCGGATACAGAATTACCGAGGGGAAATCGGCGACCTCCTGAAGGATATCCGGGACAACATGCAAAAGCTGAAAGAGCACGTCGGGGCCACGAGAAAGGGTTTCGACTCGATTATCGCCTCGGCGACCAAGGTGCACGCGGATATCGCGAACCTGCGCTCCAAGGCCGAGGTCATAGAGCGAAACGACCGGGAGGCGGGCGCCGCCTTCGGGGAATATCAAAATCACATGCGCGACTTCAACGCGAATCGGAGTTGAGAATATGAAACGTATCGGCGAGATCCTGGTCGAAAACGGCGCGATTACCCGCGTCCAGCTCGAGGATGCCCTGGATCACCAGGCCAAGGACATGCACGGGAAAAAGATCGGCGAAATCCTCATCGAGCTCGGGTACCTCAACTACGAGTCCCTTCTGGCGTATCTGGAAGGCCAGCTTCACGGGTAAGAACCCGGTCGACCGCGGCGAAAAACTCCCCTTCTTCCCCGGAATCAAGTAGTTCCCTCGCATAGAGCGCCTTTTCGAATAGCCGCCCCGCGGCGTCGAGATCGGCCGCGCTTTCGTCGAGCGTTTCCCCCAGCCTCAGGGCGTACTCCCGGGGCGCCTCGTGACGCCCCCAGGGAACCCCCGACCGGCTCCCGAGGTCGATCAGCTCCGCGAACCTTCCCGTCAGCCTCCCGATCTCTTCCCTCTTTTCAGGGCTTTTCGCGATATTGGCCCGTTCCCTTAACGAAGCCCGGAAGGCTTCCCCTTCCCGGGTGCCCCGTCGCGCCCGCCTTCCCGCGCGGAGGGAAAAGCCCGAGCGGAACCCCGAGGCGACCGCGCGGAAAAGGGAGGCGAAGCCCGTTCGCAGCGTCGCGGCCAGTTCCTTCAGGTATCGGACGAAGGCGCCCCCGGAGAAAAAGGCGCGAAAGCCCCGCTTGAAGAAGGGTCCGAAGAGGAACCAGAAAATTCCCAGGGCCAGGGCCCCGAGGGCGGCGTACTTAAGGATCGCGAAGAGGAGGGCCGGGTCGAATAACGGCTCCCCCGGCTCGGGGAAGGCCGGGGCTTCGGGCGCCTCGTAATCCGGCCCGTCCTGGGGCCCGAAATTCGTCGGGGCGGGCGTTCCCCCGAGCCCCCGGAGCCAGGCGAAAAGCCGGGCGATAAGCGCGAAAAGCCATGCCGTCGGCACGAGGGCCCTACCGGTCGGGGCGAGGCTTGCCGCGAGGGCCGAAAGGGCGAGGAGGGCGAGGGCCGGGGCGATTCTCCCCGCGGTATAGGAAAAGGCTCCGGAAAGGCCAAGTCCCGCCAGGGCGAACTCCTCCCGGTAGTGGCGGAAAAGGGCGGCCGCGAACTCCCCGTAGAAGATAAAACCCGCGGCGAGGAGGTAGCTTCGCGGCGAGGGCGCGCGGCCGAAAAAGCCCGGCACGAAAAAAACCGCGACCAGGACCGCCGTCAGGAAGCCCACGAGGCCCCGTACCCGGGAAATGCCCGCCGCCGCGTCGGTCAAAAGGTAGGCCTCCTCCCGAATCGCGTGAAAGATCGTCTCGCCTCCCCGCTCGCCCATGTCGGCGATCAGCTCCTTCCGGTCGTCGAGAAATTTGAATATGGCTCCCGCCCATAGCCATTCCGCCGCGAAGGCCAGGACGAAGAGCGCGAAACGGAGGGAGGGAATCGCGCGTACCGCCAGGCGGCCGGGAATCGCGGCGAGCCGGATAAGGTAGAAGGCGAGGATGGAGAGGACGAGGGCCCGGTGCCCGGCGAAGGGGCCGGAGCGGATTCCCCGGAAAAGGGCGGCCAGGGCCGTGGAGGCGACGCCCGCGCCCAGGACCGCGGCGACCAGGATCGCCGCCGGGGGAAGCAAGCCCTCGAACCGGGCGAACCCGAGGGCGTCCGAAAGGAGGGACGCCGTCGCGGCCAGGAAGAGCCCAGGAAGGCTTATCGCGAGGGCGGCGTGGGCGAGGTTCGCCGTCGACGCGGTCACCGCGCGCCGGTCAGTACTTGCGTTCATGGACGTACTCCGACACGCGCCTGAACCGGGCTGAACCGCCCGCGAGGTCCGCTGGGTCGCCGGGACCCACGTAAAAGAACCTTCCCCCGTTCCGGAGGGAAGTCAGCGCCCGGGCGAAGAGCTCCCGGTCCCCGTCCTCGGAACCCTCCCGCTCCGGGACCAGGTCGGTTCTCGCCAGGGCGTCCAGGATCGACTGCCCCCGGGAAACCCCGGTCCGGAAAAAGGGCTTCCCCTCGCCGGTGGAGGCCATGCCGCATTCCTGCCGCCTCGCCATGGCGACGGACACGAGGGCCGCCGCGGTCTCTATCGCCCGCTCGGCGACGTCCCGGCGCAGCTTCAGGGGGTACCGCGCGGCGGACAGGTCGCAAAACACCATCACCGGGCTGTTCAGGGAATCCAGGTATTCGTTCGTGCAAAGCCTCCCGAGCCGGGCGGTAACCTTCCAGTTGACCCGCTTGAGCTCGTCGCCGTCCCGGTAATCCCGGATGGATCGGTACAGGGTCACGTCCTCGTAGCGCGGGTCGCGGAGCGGGACTTCCCCCTGGGGAATCCCCCGGTCGAAGGCGAGCTCGATCCCTACCCTGGCGGGGAGGACGAGTACCCGGGCGCGGTCCTCGATAACCGCCTCGAAGGGAAAAAGACCCAGGGGATCGCCGCCCCGAAACCGCATGGGCCCCACCTCGAAGTCGCCCCGGGAACTGCCAACGACGGAATAACGGAGGGGTACCGTAGTCCGGGGCGGGAGGGTGAGGAGCCAGCGCGCGTCGTCGGCCCCCACGGAGAGCATGCCCCCCGTGTCGGCGAAGAAAAAGGAATACAAGGGGAGCCTGGACTTATTGGTCGCCAGGATCACGAGCTCGAGCCGGTCGTTCCGCGGGACGCGAAGCTCGCTTACCGTGCGCTCGGCGGTAAACCCCGCGCGGACCCGGGCGCTCCAGGCCCAGGAAAGGGCGATAACCGTAAACTCGAAAATGCCGAGCCATTGGACGGGGGCGAAGGGCACGCAGAGAAATGCGACGAGCCCCGCCATCGCGACGGCGACCCTGAACGCCGCCATCACCGTTCCCGGAATGCCGGGACGGGAACCGAGGCGGCGATCTCCGCGAGGACGCTCTCGCTCCCGTAACCCCGGGCGAGGCACTCGCCCTTGAGGAGGAGCCGCTTGCGGAAGGCGGGCACGAGAAGTTCCTTCACGTCCTCCGGCACCGCGTAGTCGCGCCCCCGGATCGCCGCGAGGGCCTGGACCGCCTTGTAAAGCGCGATGGAGCCCCGGGGCGAGGCGCCCACGGCCACCCGGGAATCCTTCCGGGTGGCGGCCACGAGGGAAAGGAGGTAGTCCCGCACCGCGGGGTCCACGTGCACGCCGACTACCGCCCGGGCGCACTCGAGCACGTCGGCGGCGTTCGCCACGGGGCGCAGGTCGTTCACCGGGTGGTCGACCCGTCTCTGGCTCTCGATAATCTCGGCCTCGGCGGCCGCGTCGGGGTATCCCGGCGACAGGGCGAGCATGAACCGGTCCTTCTGGGCCTCGGGGAGGGGGAAGGTTCCCTCGGATTCTATGGGATTTTCGGTGGCGATAACGAAAAAGGGCGAGGGGAGGGGGAACACGCGGCCGTCGGCGCTTACCTGGGCCTCGGCCATGGCCTCGAGAAAGGCCGACTGGGTGCGCGGGGTCGCGCGGTTCAGCTCGTCCACCAGCACGATCGACGCGTGGATGGGCCCCTTGCGGAACCGGAACTTCCGGGTCTTGGGGGAGAATACCGAGCTGCCGGTCACGTCGGCGGGCATCAGGTCGGGGGTGCACTGCACCCGGGAAAAGGGCACGTCGACGCTCCGGGCCAGGGCCTTGGCGAGCACGGTCTTGCCGGTGCCGGGCACGTCCTCGATCAGCGCGTGTCCCCCCGCGAAGAGGGCCACGAGCAGGTATTCCAGGGTTTCCCTCTTGCCCTTGAAGACGGAACCCACGGAACCGATAATCCCGTCGGCTACCTCGCCGACCCTCCCGATATCGTAACGCGATTCGCTCATGGAACCAGTATAGCATGGAAGGAGGGTCGGGAGAGCGGGCGGTTTTTGGTCAAGTTTCCTTGACATGCTTCAAAAAGTAAAGTATGTTTTACGTAAAGCTGGCTTTACAAAAAATCCGTGACCCGGGAGGTTCAGCGAAAACGTTCCATGAAAAACGAAATCAAAACCCTGCGGGAAGCGTCGGGGATTACCCAGGAAGGCCTGGCGGAACGCCTTTCCGTATCCCGACAAACCGTTATCTCCCTGGAAAAGGGACGGTACGACCCGTCGCTGCCGTTGGCCTTCGAGATCGCCCGCCTTTTCGGCAAAACGATCGAGGAAGTGTTCCGTTACGGCGAAACGACGAAGGGAAAAGGAGAGGAAAAATGAAGGAAAAATTGGCGAAGGATATTCGAATACTGATCGGCGAGGCGATTGGCGCCCTCGTTCTCCTGGCGCTCGTTCTCGCCCTGAGGCCCGGGGCGGATTTCGTGCGGGGCCTGAGCATCGGGTTCGGGAGCGTCCTGGCGGTCGTCATCGCGTTGATCGCCTTCCGGCGCCTCGCCGGGGGGCGGCGTTTCGGGGAAACGGACGAACGCGAGGCCATGCTCGCCGGAAAGGCGGCGGGGATCGCGAATTTCGTTACCGTCCTCTCCCTTACGCTGTTCATCATCCTCGCGGCGTCGATCCCCTCGGTTAACGAGGTGAGCCCGACCGCCGTAGCCGTCGTGACCGTCCTCGTACTGACCGGGATCTACCGAATAGGCTTGATCGCCCTCAAGCGGTTGGCTTAAGGGGAAGCGAGGCTCCCGCCCCTGCGGGGACCCGCTTTCCGCGGCTGCGGGGAGGGACCCCCGCGCGCCGCGACGCCCCCTGCCTCGATCCATGCGAATCCCCCGGGGCGAGGTCGTCGGCCATGGCGGGGTCGCGCTACGCGGATGCCCCTGTTTGCCGGCTACAGCGCGACTACGCGGTTCCTGCCCGCTTCCTTGGCCTTGTACATGGCCTCGTCCGCCCGGGCGAAGGCCGTCTCGATCGTGTCTTCCGGCAGGAGCGCGGTCAGCCCGATCGAGACGGTGAAGCCCAGCGCTTCGTCCCGAACCTCGACGCTCAACCCCTCGATATTCGCCCGTATGCGCTCCGCGAGGACGGTCGCGTCCTTCTTTTCCGTCTCGTCGAGAAGCACGAGGAATTCCTCGCCGCCGTACCGGCCGAAAAGGTCCGTCTCCCTCAGCATTCCCTTCGTGGCCTCGACCGCGCTTTGCAGGACCGCGTCTCCCGCGTCGTGGCCGAAACGGTCGTTCACGGACTTGAAGCGGTCGAGGTCCAGCATCAGGAGGCAGGCGGGGCGCCCGTAGCGCCTCACCCGGCCCAGCTGCCGGGCGCAGCGCC
>QKCE01000009.1 GCA_003245785.1 Spirochaetales bacterium
CACGGAATATATGGATCCGTCCGAGGCGCCGAGAATTATGCGTCCGTCAAGGGCCAATGAGGATACCGGTTCGCCGTCCTTCGGGAAATCGAAGGAGAGGCTTGCGGCGTCGCCATGGGCGAGGGTCCAGCCGTTCTCGGGGTCCTTCACGAACCAATACGGTGCGTTATCGGCTTCCGAGGCGGTAAGGAGGGTCGGGGGGAAGGGCGGGTACCAGGAAGCGGTGACCTTGCCGGTCGTCGCGTCGATAACCGTCACGCCGTCGGAATCGAGTCCCGCAAGGAGCCGGTTATTGCCGAGGGCGCAGGGTTGGCCGAGATCCGACGGCCCCGTATAGGTAGCCCGCGCGTTGCCGGTGGAAAGGTCGGTATACTGAAGCCTTCCGGAAGGCCCGAAGGTCATGATGCTCGTTTCGGTTTTTCCCGTAACTGCGAAGGACACCATGCCGGGAGGCGAGGAGAACAAATTCATGGGATTGCCGGTCTGGCCGTCCAGGGCGGTCATGCCCTCGAGGGAGCTGTTGCCGACGAGAAGCCAGGTGCCCTTCGCGGACCAGGAGAGGGAAAGGACGGAATCCTTGAAACGCTTCGCGTAGAGGCGCTTTTTCTCCGCCCAGTTCCAAACCGACACCCGATGAACGGTGAACCCGTCCGATTCGTATACCGCTACCAAATTGCCGTCGGGATGAACCGCGAGGGCGCGGATCGACAGGTCCGATACCTGCCACGAATCCCCCGATGCGGGATCGTGTCTCGTCACGAATCCCGCGGCGTCTCCGGAAAGGAAATAATCCGTGCCGGGCACGCGGGCCAGGGCGAGTACCGCGCCGAGATGGCGCTTTACCGTGCCGCCGGCGACCGAAGCGGAACCTTCGACGGCGTCACCGCCCTGGCTTTCGTCGGCCGATCCCGTTATGGCCGGGGCGGTCGTTCCGGCCGGCGCGAGGTTTTCGATGGGCTCCAGGGTTGCGGGCTGCTTGGCGCTCGCCGAGGCGCAGGAAAGGGTAAGCGCGACGGCTATCGCGGGAACGAAAAGGAGGGTTCGCTTAATCATCCTGGCCGCCCTCGAAAAGAACGTTCTGGACCGAGAGGTACGCGCCGTTCCGGAGAAGGCTTTGCGGCTCTTCCCCGGGGTTGGACCCGACGGCGTTTCGCACGGATTCGTACAGGCGCAGGGGAACGCTCGAGACGGCGACTTCGGAATCGCGAAGGCCGTGGATATGGAAAAGGAGATTGCCCTCGCCGTCGAGGCTTTCGAAGGTCAATAGGGGCTTGCTGTCGGGTACCGAATCGAGGGCCTTTTCCGCGAGGTGGAATTTGAGGGTTTCCACGGCCAGGGCGTCGAGCCGGGCCGCGTAGACCGCGACCCGGTCCGCGAGTTCCGCGTAGCCGACCACGACGTCGAAACCCTCGGGGCCCGAGAGGTGTCCCGACAGGACCGACAATCTGGCGAGCTCGGGGACGAGAAGGAGCCTCATTTCCCTGGACGGCCACTCGACCCGGGTTTCAAGGTCGGTGTGCAGGATCGCGCCGCAGGAAGGGCACGCGCAGGAAAGGAAGGATCCGTCGGCGATCTTTTCGAGGATATCGGGCGAGCGGTCAAGGTTCACCTCATCCGGAAGATCGGCGCTGAATTCATGTTCGCAGTTGCAGGTAATCTTTCTCATCTTTTCCTCCGTTGGCTCGTAAATCCCGAATCTGGTCATTGGGTAAGGAAGTTGAAATCGCTGAAGAGCGCGAGGGCGAACACGCACAAAATGAAGGCCAAACCGACGAATTGCGCATAGTACAGGGTCTTGGGCTTCAGCGGCTTGCGGCGGGCGAGCTCGATCAGCGTCACGAGAACGAGCCCGCCGTCAAGTACCGGAACTGGCAGCAGGTTCATCAGGAACAGGGACACGCAGATTATGCCAAGCAGCTGGGCGAGGCCGGTAAAGCCGGTTTGCGCGACCTCGCCGAGCATGTAGGTGATCCGCACCGGTCCCGATACCGCTTCGGTCACGTCGACTCCCCGGAATAGGAGCCCGATTCCCTTGACGGTGAGGGCGAAGGTCTTCGCGGTTTCGGTCACGCCGTTTTCGACGCTCTTGATCGGTCCCGTGCCGGGTACCCGAACTTCCACGCGTTTCCACGCGATGCCGACCTGGGGCCCCGTATCCCCGTAAAGGACCACGACTTTCTTTACGGTCTGTATTCCGTTTCTGTCCACGGTAAGGAAGACCTCCGCGGGCTTCGGGTCGAGGGTCTTCTCGAATTCGAAATAATGGCTCACCGAGACGCCGTTAACCTGAATGACCCTGTCGCCGGGACGAAGCCCCGCTGTGTCGGCCGCCGAACCGGGCGTAAGCGATTGGATAATAAGCGGAATAAAAGGATATATGCCGATCTTGCCGCTCCCCGTTTTCTTGTCGAGATCCGGCGTGAGCGTGGCCTCAAAAACGCGGCCGTCCCGCTCGATCGTGGCGGCGACGGGTTCCTCGGGGCGGATCGAGACATATTGCTGGATGTCCGAATAGGTTTCGATCTTCTTGCCGTCAAGGGCGACGATGCGGTCCCCGGTCAGCAGGCCGGCGGCTTTGGCGGGCGAGTCGGGGGCTTGCGCGTCGTAGATCCAGGCGGGAACGACCCGGTTTTCCCAGGTTTTGTAGTCGTACCCGAGGGCGCTCACGAGGGCGTAGGCGAGTACGGCGAAGGCGAGGTTGAAGAAGGGACCCGCGAGTGCGATCGCGATACGCTTCAGGGGATGGGCGGCGTAAAATGAGCCCGGTTCGCGCTCTATCGAGTCGGCATTCTTGTCAAGTGCTTCCCGAAACGCGTGTTCGCCTTTCATTCCGCAGTATCCGCCGATGGGGAGCGCGGATATCCGGTACTCGGTATCGCCTATCCGTTTCCGGATAAGTACGGGACCCATGCCGATGGAGAATGTCTTGACCGTTACGCCGGAGAGTCGGGCGGCCACGAAATGCCCTATCTCGTGGACCAGGATTACCAGTCCGAGGGCGAGAACGCCGTATACGTATCGAATCATCGGGAAAGTTCCTTCGCCGCCTCGGCGGCGGCTTCGCGGGCCCTTGCGTCGGTTTCGAGCACCGCGTCGAAATCCGCGGGTTCCGTGCCCCAGTCCCGTTCGAGGACCCGGGCGGTAACCTCGCCGATCCCGGTAAAGGGAATGGACCGGTCGAGAAAGGCCGCGACCGCGATCTCGTTGGCCGCGTTGAACGCGATGGTATACCCGCCGTTCATGGCAGCCGCCCGGTAGGCCATGCCGAGCAACGGAAAATCCGCGCGGCGGGGAGGTTCGAAATGGAGGGTCCCGAGGGATTCCGGTTCGAAGGGTTCAAGGTGATTGGGGCGAACCTCGGGCCAGTTTAACGCCGCGAGGATGGGGTGCCGCATGTCGGGCTTCGAGAGCTGGGCGTACAATTCCCCGTCCTTTGTGCGGATGAAGGAATGCACGAGGCTTTCGGGGTGAACCACGACCCGGACCGCCTCGGGGGGCAGGTCAAAGAGCCGGCAGGCCTCTATTACCTCGAGCCCCTTGTTGGCGAGGGTAGCGGAATCGATGGTGATTTTCGCGCCCATGGACCAGGTCGGGTGCTTGAGCGCGTCTTCAGGGGTCACCGCCGCGAGCCGTTC
>QKCE01000092.1 GCA_003245785.1 Spirochaetales bacterium
GAAGACCGAATACTCCATCGCCTCCACGACCCAGCTCGTCGACGCGACCACCAGGGCCTGGTCCCCCGAGATTCTCGAGGCCTTCGGGCTCCCCGGGCGGCTGCTGCCTGAAATCGCGGCCTCGGGAACCGTGCTCGGCCAGCTCTCCCCGGGACTCTGCCAGGAGCTCGAGTGCGCGCCGGTCAAGGTGATCGCCGTGGCGGGCCACGACACCCAGTGCGCGGTGGTCTCGATCCCCGCGCCCCACGAGCGGTTCCTCTTCGTATCGAGCGGTACCTGGACCCTCTTCGGGACCGAGACCGACTCGCCCCTCCTGGACGAACGGCCCTGCGCGCTCAACGTGACGAACGAGGGGGGCTACGGCGGCAAGGTTACCTTCCTCAAGAACATCGTGGGCCTCTGGCTCATCCAGGAGTGCCGCCGCCAGTGGGCGCGGGAAGGGAAGAACTATTCCTTCACGGACCTGACGAACCTGGCCCGGGGGGCCGAGGACATGCATTGCTTCATCGATCCCGACGACCCGGACTTCGTGGCCCCCGGGAACATGCCGAGGAAAATCCGCGCCTATTGCAGGAGGACCGGCCAGGTCGTGCCGAACACCGACGGGGAAATCGCCCGGTGCGTGTACGAGAGCCTCGCGCTCAAGTACCGGGTGGCCCTCGGGGAAATAGAGGCTTGCACCGGGATCCGGTATCCCCGGCTCCACGTGGTGGGCGGCGGCGCCCTGGACTCCTTCCTCTGCCAGCTTACCGCCTCGGCCTGCGGCCGGCAGGTCGTCGCGGGGCCCATCGAGGCGACGGTGCTCGGAAACGTGATCGTCCAGATGGTGACCCTCGGGGTCATGTCGGACATCGACTCGGCGCGCCGGGTGATCGCCGAGTCCTACCCCCTGGCGACCTACGAGCCGGAAGACGGAAGCGAGTGGGACCTGGCGTACGAGCGGTGGCGTAAAATCCGCGAGACCGCCTGACGGAACCGGCGCCAGGCCCTGAAAGTCCAATTATTGGCATGGAGCAGGCCTATTATGGGCCTAACGGCTTGAAAAAAAACGGCTTTACAATGTGGTACGGCCCGGGGTCCGGGCCGCCTGATAGGAGGATTCGTTTATGCTGATCGGCGTGTCGCCCGCAATCGGGCCGGAATTGATAAAGATACTTCACGAAATGGGTCACGGGGACGAGCTCGTGCTCTCCGACGCGTTCTATCCCGCCCATTCGCTCCATCCCCGGGTAATCCGCGCCGACGCGGTCGGGGTTCCCGAGCTCCTGGACGGCATTCTCGCCCTCATCAACCTGGACGCCTACGTGAGCGATCCCCTTGTGATGATGGCGGCGGTGGAAGGGGATACCCTCGACCCGGAAGTGGAGAAAAGTTACCGGAAGGCCATCGAGGGCCGCTGGCCCGACGCGCCGGCGATCGCCCGGATCGGCCGCTTCGATTTTTACGAACGCTCGAAAACCGCCTACGCGGTCGTGGTCACCGGCACGACGGCGAAGTACGGGAACATCATCGTGAAAAAGGGCGTAGTGCCCGTTTCCCCCCGTTACCGGGGGCATTGAGAGGTCCGTTTGGGACGCCTTCGCCCGAATAGTCGGCGATCCTGAGGAATATCCATAAGGAGGATAGAGATGAAAAAGGTTCTTTATGTTCTGATGGCGCTGGCGATCATGGGATCGGCGGCGTTCGCCGGCGGGAAGACCGATTCTTCCGCCAAATCGGGCAAGGTCGTGATGGGCGCCCTGATCCGCAACCTGGACGAGGATTTCGTGCGCATCTACGCCGACAACCTCAAGGCCCTCGCCGCGAAAGCCGGGGTCGACCTCAAGCTTCTCGACGCGCGCAACGACCAGGCGAACCAGCTCGACCAGCTGAACACCCTGCTTTCCCAGGGCGTCAAGTTCTTCGTCATCGTTCCCGTCCAGACCGAGATGACCGAGCAGATGACCCAGGCCATCCAGAAGAAGGGCGGCGGCGCCGCGTTCTCCAACATCCAGCCCTCCGTCGCCGCGCTGAAGGTGGGACCGAACTTCTACCTCGCGTCCTCCCCCGAGTCCGTCGCGGGCCACATGCAGGCCGACATCATCGATTCCTACTTCGCCAAGAACCCCTCCAAGCTCGCCCCCGGCAAGACGATCAACGCGATCATGCTCCTCGGCCAGCTCGGGCATCCGGCCCAGGTGCTCCGCACCGACGCCGTGCTCGCGGGCCTCAAGGACAAGGGCTACACGGTCAACGTGATCGCCAAGGACACCGCCAACTGGAAGCCGGACGAGGCCCAGCAGAAGATGGACGCCTGGCTCGCCGCCTACAAGGGCAAGTTCAACATCGTCATCGCGAACAACGACGGCATGGCCCTCGGCGCGGTCGAGTCCCTGCTCACCAACAAGTACACCGACGATCCCGCGGACCCGACCAAGGACGTGGACGGCGACGGCACCGTGCTGAAGGTTCCCGTTCTCGGCGTCGACGCGACCCCGGTCGCCCTCCAGTCCATGGCCGAAAACAAGCTTTTCGCCACGGTTCTCCAGGACGCCAACGGGCAGTCTTCCACCGCCTTCGACCTCGTGTACGCCATGGCTACCAAGGGTTCCGCCACGGGCATGATCGCCGGCGGCGTCGGCCCCGCGAAGGCCGTGACCCCCGGGGAAGCTCCCTCCGACGATCCCGCCGTGATCGGCCAGTGCTACCTGGTCCCGTTCAAGGCCGTGACGAAGGAAAACTTCAAGAGCTTCATGTAATGACCTGAACCGGTATCCGGCGCCCTTCGGGGCGCCGGGTTCCCGGTTTTTTGCGGGGACGGAAAGATGAACGACGAATACATCCTCGAGATCGAGGACATGAGCAAGAGTTTCCCCGGCGTACTCGCGTTGGACGGGGTAAGCCTGAAGGTAAGGCCCGGGACCGTGCACGCCCTCATGGGCGAAAACGGCGCCGGGAAATCCACCCTGATGAAATGCCTCTTCGGCATGTACCGGCCGGACTCCGGGCGGATCACGTTCCGGGGGAAGGAAGAGAAATTCGAGAGCGCGAAGCACGCGCTCCACAGCGGGATATCGATGATCCACCAGGAGCTTTCGAACGTCCCCAAGCGCAGCGTGGCCGAAAACCTTTGGCTCGGCAGGGAACCCCTGAACCGCCTCGGCCTGATCGACCACAAGAAAATGCGGGCGAATACCCTGTCGGTAATGGAGGGCCTGAACATCGACATAGGCCCGGACGTCCAGATGGACAGCCTCTCGATTTCCAAGCAGCAGTCCTGCGAGATCGCCAAGGCCGTCTCCTACGACGCGAAGGTCGTGGTGATGGACGAGCCGACCTCCTCGCTGACCGACAAGGAAACCGAGCACCTCTTCAGGATAATAAACGATCTGCGGTCCCGCGGGGTCGCGATCATCTACATATCGCACAAGATGAGCGAGATTTTCAGGATCGCCGACGAGGTGTCCGTCATGCGGGACGGCAAGATGCTCGGCACCTGGAACGCCGCGGAGCTCGACGAGGACAAGCTCATCGCGCTGATGGTCGGGCGGGTGAACACCCAGCGCTTCCCGACGGTGGATGCGACGCCGGGGAAGGTGCGCCTGAGCGTGAAGGGCCTCACCTCGGCGAACCCGCGGT
>QKCE01000125.1 GCA_003245785.1 Spirochaetales bacterium
GGCTTCAAGGGCGCGGTTCAGGAAGGCCTGGACGTCCGAAAAAGCGTCCCGGATTTCCATGCCGCTGGTGGTCTCGTAAAAGGCGGTGCCGATGACCATGACCGAGGCGAGCCGCCATACGTAGAGGGCGGTTTCCCGGAGTTCGGGGTAAATGGAATCGGCCGAAAGGGGCTTCCCGATTATCCGGAAGGCCGCGATAAAGAGCGCCCAGCTTCCCAGGACGCGGATTCCCGGCAGGATGCCCCGGGGATCGAGCCTGCCGAGTAGGGCGACGACGGGGAGCGCGAGGGAAAGCGCGACGAGGGCGGGCAGGGGGGCGGAAAACACGACGGCGGTGCCGCCCAGCATGGCGAGCAGCTTCGCGCCGACGGGGACGCGGTGGAGAAGGGTATCGCCCGGGCGGTAGCGGAAGAGGGGGCGGGCGGCGGTTCTCACGGGGCTCGTCCCGGACCGGCGGTCCATTCGAGGTCCCCCACGTGGGCGTAGCTGCCCAGGGGATTCCGTATGCCCCAGTCGGCCAGGGGTTCCGACTCCAGCGCCGCCTCGGGCTCCCCGTCGTATACGAGGGATCCCCGGAAGAGCACAAGGAGACGGTCGGCAAGGGCGAGGACCTTTTCCAGTTCGTGGGTAAGGACGAGTACGGTTTTCCCGAGGGCCTTGAGCTCCCTCACGATCCCGTTCACCTGGACCACCCCGGGCCAGTCGAGGTTGGCATAGGGCTCGTCCAGGATGACTATCTCGGCGTCCATGGCGAGGATGCCCGCCACGGCCAGCCGCCTCTTTTCGCCGCCCGAGAGGCTGCGGGCAGGAACCGTTTCCCTCCCGGCGAGGCCCATCCTGGCCAGGGTATCCCGGGCCAAGGCCCGGGCGTCGGCGCGGGAAAGCCCAAGGTTGATGGGGCCGTAGGCAACGTCCTCTATGGGCGTATCGCCCAGAATTTGGGAATCCGCGTCCTGGAAGACGAGGCCCACCCGGGGCTCCGGGACGGTGCCTTCACCGAGCCGCACGGCGCCGGAGGTGGGTCGGTCGAGGCCCGCGATGAGGGACATGAGCACGCTTTTCCCCGAACCGTTCGCGCCGCTCACGACCACGCATTCGCCCCGGGAGACCGAAAAGCTCACCGAGTCGAGGGCGGCGCGGTCGGCGCCGGGAAACTTTCGGCTAAGGGCCTTTACCTCAAGCATCGACGCTCAGGTATCGACCGACGATCGGGCGCAATTTCCAAACCACCGGCACGAGGATCGCCGCCTTGATCAGGTCCCCCGCGATGAAGGGAAGGAGGCCCTTGGCGAGACCGTCCGCGAGGGAAAGGTGCAGGGCCTTTCGAAGGACGATAACCCCGGGAATGTATATTACCGCGAATCCCATTACCGTCGCGCTGATCAGTATAGGGATCGCTTTCGAAACCGAAACCCCGGCGTCCCCTTCCCTGGAGAGCCGTTTCAGGGCGGCGCCCGCGACGAGGGCCGCGAGGAAATATCCGACCAAGTAACCGCCCGTCGGCCCCGTGATAACCGCGAAGCCCCCGCGGCCGCCGGAGAAAACCGGAAGGCCCAGGGCCCCGAGAATCAGGAAGAGGCCGACGGCACCGGCTCCCTGGAAGGGACCCAGAAGGAGGCCGGCCATTACGCAAAACGCGTTTTGGAGCACGACGGGAACGGGCCCGAGGGGAATCGCGATGAAGGAACCGGCGCAGATTATTGCGGCGAACAGCGCGGTCATGACGGATTTGATGGTGTAGTTTTTCATGGGACACTTCCTTTATTCAATATGGTGACGCTTCCCGGGGGGAAGCCCGTTGCCTTGCCGATATTTCCTGGAGGGGCGATCCTCGCGTTCCCGAAACGGTCGATGCCCAGAAAGTCGCCTTCCGCGACTCCCTCTCCCGAGCGGTACCGGACCCGACGTCCCGCATGGGCCGAAAGGGCGTTCCATCGGGACTCGAGCCCCGGGGCTTCCGGTCCGTCCGCGGCCAAACGGGCAAGAAATCCCTCGAGTAATTCGCGCCTCGGTACGGGTACCGCGGCGGATCCCGGCAGGACGGGCGCCGCGCCGGTATTCATGCCGATCCCGAGGTTCAGGAACCGTATCGAGTTGCCCGAGCACAGGTGCTCGCTGAGAATGCCGCCGGCCTTGCGCGGGGAGCGCCCGTCGGCGTCCGGGACGAGTACGTCGTTGGGCCAGGCCGCCGCGGCGTCGATACCGAGGGAACGCAGGGTTTCCACCAGGGCGCATTGGGCGGCCGTAACGGCCCTGAAGTAATGGGCGGGATGGAGGGGAGGACGGAGCACGAGAGTGAAAAAGAGCCCACCCTCGGCGGATTCCCACCTTTTGCCGGAGGTTCCCCGGCCCGCCCGTTGGCGGTCCGCGACGTAAAGCGCGCCGCTTTCCGCCCCGGCGAGGGCGTCTTCGAGCGCCCGATTCATGGTAGAGTCGGTTTCAACGAAATGCGTGACCTTTCCCGCGAGGGCCGCGATGTCCCAGGGAAGCACGCTGTCGTCGGGGCATCGTTCGAGGTAATAGCCCCGGTTCGATGCCGCGATAACGTAGCCATGGGCGCCAAGGGCCCGGATATGTTTCCATACCGCGACACGGGTCATATCGAGTTCCCGGGCAAGTACTTCGCCGGAAAGGGGACCGTCCGCGTTTCGCAGGAGGGCAAGAAGCCTGGAGCGCACGGAATTGTCGTCGCGGGTTTCGTTAACCATGTTTACGGGAAGGTTAACGATACGGGGACGTCCTGTCAAGCGGGGAAGATTGACGCCGTCGGCGAAAGGAACGCCCCTCTTTCGCGGCTTATTCAGGGTTCCGCCGCGTTACGGCCGTTCACCTTACGATTTCGTCGGCGTCTACGGGTTCGAGTTCGGCGAGGCTTTCATCGTCGGGTTCGACTTCCGCGCCAAAGTCGCCCGCCTGCCGGTCGGGTCCGGTCGCGTCTGACCCGCCGTCGCCGGTTTGCCAGTGGAACCGCGTCGGCCCGCTCCCGGCCGGCGCATCGTATGGAGGTTGCACCTCCCCGGGCGCGAATCGCGCCCTGAGGCGGCGAAAGCCCGGAAGGGCGAAGGTTGCGAGGATAAGCAGGGCGAGGGATTTCGGGAACCAGTCCCCGAAGCGGGCGTAGAGCGTGGCGAGGTGGGGGTATACCGGGACGTCTGCGTTCAGGTACCCGCTCTCGAAGAGGGGCAAGTCCGCGAGGACCCGCCCCGTCGGGTCGATCACGCAGGTATACCCCGCGTTGGTCGAACGGATGAGCGTAGTGCGAAGCTCGATTGCCCTGAAGGACGCGACGGTGAAATGCTGCATTTCCGCGCTATCGGTCTCGGACCACGAGTCGTTGGTCAGGTTTACGAGAAGGTCGCTTCCGGTGGCATGGAGGCCGGCTACGACGGGGGAGAATGCGTCCTCGAAGCACAGGGGCGCGGCGAAACGGATCTCGGTGCCTTCCGAGTTTTTCACGGGGAAGGATTTGTATTCCGTGCCGGGAACCCACCCCGAGGAAAAGCCCACGAGCACGTCGAAAAATTTCGCGACCCACTCGTATTCCGTGAAGGGCATGTATTCGGCGAAGGGGACGAGCTGTGTTTTCGCGTACCAGCCGAGCACTTCCCCCTTGGGCGACAGATACACGACCGAGTTGGAATAGCCCTTGCGTTCGGGGTCCACGAGCACCGGCGCGCCGGAGACGAGGGGAACCCCGATCTCCTCGAGGAATGGACCCACGGGATCGGCGTCGGGATAGCGGCGGTAATAGTTTCTGTACTGTTCCCAAGGCCATGGCAGGGTGGATTCGCTCCAAACGACGAGGTCCGGCTTCGAGCCCCGCGCGGCGATTGCCTCGCGGGTAAGCCGCTCGGATTCGAGAACGGGGGTTTCCTCGTTTACGTCCCAGGGATCGGCGTCGTGCTGGATCATGGCCACGGCGAGGATAGTCTCCGGAACCGGCGGGAAGGCGAGCCGCCAGGTTCCGTAGCCCAGGGCGAGGGCGAAAACGAAGGCCGTGAAGGCGAGGGTGCGCGCCCCGGTGAGGGAGGCGATTTTCCCGAACCCGACCCTTCCCGAAAGAAAGGCCCGGGCCCGGGAAGGCCGGAGCAGGGTGGTTTCGGCGACGACCGCGTTGAGAAGGGCGAGGAGAAACGAGATGCCCCACGCGCCCGTCACGTCGGCGATCTGGATGAGGGCGGGGAGACCCCGGGATGCCATGACGAGGGTGCCCCAGGGATAGGCGAGAAAGCCCGTGGACTTGAACCATTCCCAGAGGGTCCACATGGCGGCGAAGAGGAAAGGCCTGGCCCACTTCGGCCGGAGCAGGGACCAGCGGAACAGCCAGCCCGCGAGGGTGCCGAAAAGGAAGTACGCGAGGGTGGACGCCCCGAGGGTGAAGATGGCGAATTCCTTGAAATAGGCGAGCCAAAAACTCGAGAAGAGATGCACCAGGGCCATCATGAGCCCCCCGGCGAAACCGGCGGCCCTCCACCCGCGGGAAGCGAGAAGGGACCGGTAAAGGGGCACCAGGGCGATGAGGCCGAGTAGGGCGCTGCCCGAGGGAAGGAGCTCGTTGGGGATCGCGAGCGAGAGGGTTGCGGCCGAGAGGAGAACCCCGAAAACGAATTGTATGGCTTCCATAATCAACGTCCATTTTACTAATTTTTGTTGAATAGTTTCAATATTGCCCCTATTATATTCATATGCATAAAATTGTGCCCACACATGCCGATGAATACGACGCGGAACCCGAAGTCACGGTTAAAGTTCCAGGACGGTTCCATCTGCTTGGGGAGCACACTTGGTTCGCAAAAGGCAATACCCTTTCGATGGCCATCGAGCAATCGCTTTGGCTTTCGGCTTCCGAACGGGCCGATCCCAACTACCGCATTTTTTCCGTTTCGCTGAACGAGAGGAAAAAGGTTTCCGCTTCGAACCTAAAATACCGCAAGGAAGACCGGTGGGCGAATTCGGTGAAGGCCGTCATTTCCTCGTTCATGGAATACGGCATCCATATTCCCGGCCTCAATTTCACCGTCCTGTCCGAGATTCCCCCCGACGCGGGGCTCGGAACGCCGAATGCCCTCAAGGTCGCGACCGGCCTCGCGCTGAAACAATTGTACGCCCCGAACCTTTCGGACGCGGTGCTCGTCGCGCTCCTCGAGCGGGCGAATACCCACTTCCTGAAAACCTACGCCCATCGGGCCGACATACTCACCGCCCTTTACGCGACGAAGGAACACCTCGTTCGCATCGACCATAACAAGGTTACCGCCGATCTCGTGCCCTTTCCGGAATCGGGTTACTCGGTGGTCCTCACCGACTCGAGGGTACCGAGGCTTCTCGCCCGCGAGGAGCTCGCCCTGCGCATCCACGAGTGTATCCGGGCCTACGAGATAGTCCGGGCCGATCCCGATTCCCCCTCGGATTTCAACCAGCTTACCGAATCGATCCTCGAGGAGATTACCGACATTCCCGAGTCCGTGAGGCGGAGGGTTATCTTCATCATCCGCGAGTCCGAGAGCGTCCGGGAAGCCGTCCACGCCCTGGCGGTTAAGGACTGGTTCAGCTTTTCCCGCATCGTGAACCGTTCGCACGAGGGACTCCGCGACCGCTTCGAAATCTCCTGCCCGGAGCTGGACTGGCTCGTGAAGCGGGCGCTTGAATTCATCATACCCGACTCCCCGGACCTCGTATGTTCCCGGATGACGGGCCGGGGTTTCGGCGGGTGTACCTACGCGGTAATCCGCTCGGCGGACGAGGAAAACTACGCGCGAAAGCTGGACGAATACGAGAGAATCTTCGGTTTCAAGCCCGTGCGGTACAAGGTAACCCCCTCGGAAGGGGCCCGCGTACTCCCGAGCCACTGACGCGATGCGACTTCTTCTCACCAACGACGACGGATACGGCGCGGAGGGTCTCTTGGCCCTGGCGGATGCCCTGGGCCCGGGCCATGACCTCTGGGTCGTCGCGCCCCACGAAAACCGATCGGGGGTTTCCCACGGCATCTCCCTTACCGAAGAGCTCAGATACAGACCCGAGGGCGCGCGCCTTTGGTCCTGCACGGGAAAGCCCGCGGACTGCACGATCGCCGGGACTCTCGGCCTCATGCCCGAACCGCCCGACGCGGTTGTCTCGGGCATAAACCGCGGGCCCAACCTGGGCACGGACATCGTGTATTCCGGAACCGCGGCGGCGGCCCGCGAGGCTGCCTTTTCCAATATCCCGGGCATCGCGGTAAGCCTGGTTCCCGCGGACGACGGCCTTTGGGATTACGGGGTCCTTGCCCGGTTCGTCTCCGAGAATATCGAAACCCTCGTCGCCCTCGCGGCGCCGGACGTGTTCGTTAACGTGAACGCGAAATCCGCCGCCCGCTTCCGTGGCGCCAGGCTAACCGGCGTGTCCAGGCGGATATACCGGAACGGCCTCCACCTGAGGGAAGACGACGACGGAAGCGTGTACGGCACCTTCATGGGCGGCCGGGTAAATACCCTGGGCGACCCGGATTCGGATTGGCACGCCGTCGAAGACGGGTTCGTGTCCGTCAGCCGGATCAGGGCCCAACCCTGCGCGGCGGAGGACGGACTTTCCCGATTGCCCGTTTTCCGGGTATAATCGACCGGGGGAGGGAACCATGGCCGACACGATGAAAGAGGGAATCCGCCAATACCGAAGCGGGACTTACGAGGACGCCCTCGTGACCCTGCTCGCGGTACCGGCGGGCAGCCCGGAGACGAACCACGAACTGGCCTATTACATCGGGCTTTGCTACGCGCGCCTCGAGCGGTACGACGACTCCCTCGTGTATCTCGAGCAGGTTGTCACCGCCGACGCGGATCTCGCCCGGGTGTATCAGTGCCGGATGGTGCTCTCCGTGGTGTATACCCTTACCGGCCGCACGCGCCTCGCGGATTTCGAGCTCCGCAAGCTAATCGACGCGGGCTACGAATCGGCCCAGGTATTCTGCTCCCTCGGCTACATCGCCTTCGACCAGGACGATCCCGAAAGCGCGGTCGACTGGTACGAAAAGGCCCTTTCGCTCGATTCCGAAAACCCCACGGCCCTGAACGGGCTCGGTTTCGTCCTCGCGGACACCGGCCGGGACCTGACCCGCGCCCTGACCATGTGCAAGAAGGCCGTGGACATCCAGCCGGACAGCGCCGCCTATCTCGATTCCCTCGGCTGGGTGTATTACAAGCTCGGCCTCGAGGTGGAAGCCCGGACCTACACCCGACGGGCCCGCGAAAAGGCCCCGGAAAACGGGGTGATCGGGAAGCACCTGAGCGAGATAATGCAAAACCGGAGGGATTACCGATGAATCGCGCCGGCCGAACGACCGCATTCCTGACCCTCGCTTTTTTCGCGTCCCTCATGCCGGGTTTCGCGCAGGAAGCGAACCAGGCCCCATCTTCCTCCCGGTCGGACGCCTTTACCGCCACCGGCGCGTCAGCTTCGGACCGCGGCCTCGCCGCCGAGGAATTCCGGCGGGGCGTGCAGACCTTCGACCGGGGCGCCTTCAACGACGCCATCCTCATGTTCGAGAAGGCCCTTTCCTACGTGCCCGGCGAACCGCTGGTGCTCGACTGGCTGGGGAAGGCATATTTCCGCAGCGGCGTCGAGTCCTCGGCGGTCCAGCAATGGCAGTTTGCCGCCGACGCGGGCTGGTCGAAAACCCGCCTTACCCAACTCATCGAGACCGTTCGGGAACGCACCGCCCTTCGCCCACAATTCACCGACGATTCACGCTTCGTGGAAGCCGGCTCGATCCGGGCGACGAACGGCGAGGCCGTACTGTTCCGCCAGCCCGTCTCGGTCGTGGCGCGCCCGGACGGCAGCTTTTGGGCGTCCGCCTACGGCTCGAACGAACTCCTCCATTTCGACGTGAACGGCAAGATAGTCGGGAAGTCCAGGGGCCCCTTGGAGGGCTTCGACCGGCCCTTCGACCTCGTGAGCCTCCCCGACGGCCGCATGCTCGTTTCGGAAATGGGCGCGGACAGGGTATCCGTGCTTTCCGAAAACGGTTCCTGGATATCGTCCTTCGGAAAGAAGGGCCGGGGGAACGGCGAATTCGTGGGCCCCCAATTCATCGCCGCGAGCGGCGACGGCAATATCTTCGTGACCGATTACGGCAACGCCCGGGTGGCGGTTTTCGACCCGGAGGGCAAACCGCTTTTCACCTTCGGCAAAAAGGGCCGGGGCTTTCCCGGCTTCGCCGCGCCCGGGGGAATCGCCGTCCTGGACGGATACGTCTTCGTCTGCGACACGAAATCCGGCAGCCTGTACCGCTTCGATACCTCGGGCAACTACGTGGACACCTTCCTGCCCGAGGGCTCTCTTGTCCTCGCCGAAGCCATCCGGGTCTGGAACGGCTACCTTCTGGCGAGCCAGGACAACCGCGTCGTCGCCATCGACCCGGAAACCGGGGCCATGCACGAGGTCGCGAGGCTGGGCAACGCCCCGGTGAGAATTACCGGCGCCGTGCCCGACGCCAACGGTAACCTGGTGCTCGCGGACTATCGCGGCGACTCGATACAGATCGTTTCGAGGATCCGCGAACTGGTGGGCGGGATGTTCGTGCGCGTCCAGCGGGTGTACGCCGACGCCTTCCCCTCGGTTCAGCTCGAGGTCGCGGTGGAGGACAGGAACGGGAATCCCGTGGTGGGACTGAGCCGGGGAAATTTCAAGGTGACCGAGGGCGGCCGGGACGTTACGGAACTTACGATGACCGGCGCCGCCTATCTGGAAGAAGCCTGCGACATAACCATGCTCATAGACCGCTCCCCCGCGTCGGACTTGCGGATTCGCGACGTCCGCGCCGCGGTTTCCTCCGTCGCCGGGGCGATGGGGGGCAAGGGTACCCTCCGGGTGGTTTCCGCCGGCCGGATTCCCGTGCAGGAAGGGGCGGGGTCGCCAGACACCGGGGCATGGGCTTCCTTCCGGCCGAAGGCGCAAGCATCCGAAGGCTGGGCTTTCGATCTCGGCCTGAGGCTCGCGGTGAACGACCTCGTGAACGCCTCGCACAAGCGCGCGGTAGTGCTGGTTTCGACGGGGACGGTCCCGGCGAACGGTTTCACGAAATACGGATTGGTCGAACTCGCCTCGTACATGCGCAACAACGGAGTGACCTTCTACGCGGTCAACCTGACCCAGGGCGCGCTTCCCGACGAATTCTCCTATCTCGTCCGCGCCACCGGGGGATCGGAATATTACCTCTACAGGCCCGAAGGCATCGCCTCCCTCGTGAAGGACGCGGTCGACAGACCCAACGGCACCTACATGTTCTCCTATGTCTCGACGCTTCCCACCGATTTCGGCCGGGCGTACCTGCCCGTCGAGGTGGAATCCTGGCTCATGAACCGGTCCGGCCGGGACGAAACGGGATATTTCGCGCCCCTCGAATGATTCGGGTCTTCAATAGCGGAGCGTGCCGCCGACGGAAAGGCGGATACCCAGCGTCGTCTCGCTTTCTTCCGCCGCCGCGTAGGTGACCCCCCCGGACATCTTAATCTCGCCGTTTTCGCCGATTTTGGTAATCAGGGCGTGGGCGTATTCGACGGTGGCCGAGGGGGTTTCGAGGCTTTTCCATATCCAGGAAAGGCTGTCTTCCCGTCGCGCGCCGACTTCGAGCTTCGTGAACCTCGCGACGAGGGGCTCGATGGGCGAAACGTCGGTTTCCCTTACCCAGGCGGCCCGTACGGTGCCCCCGAGGGACTCGCCGGTCCCGTCCACGCCGGGGGAGGTATAGGCGACGGCGTTGTCGAGGGACAGGCTGCCCGTTTCACCGTAATAGACCGTGATCCCGTCCCAGGCGTCCATATTCCATGTAAAATAACCCGCGCCCCATTTCGCGCCCCAGCCGTAGGACTGGGCCACTTCGTCCTGCTCGTACCATTTGAAGATCGGTTTCGCTCCCCAGGCGCCCGCAAGGTTGAAGGCCGAGAAATTCGCCCGAAGGGAGGCGGAACGGGTATCCCGCGCCGAGGCGGCAAGGGTCTCCGCGAGGGATTCGCGGGATACGGTCGCGTTCGCGCTGACCGGGGTCCAGAGGTCCGAGAACGCCCCCGGCGCAGGACGGTTCCAGTTCAGGGAGTAGGTCGTCAAAAAGGTGAAGGCGCTTTCGGGGTCTTCCTCCCCCGCGGGCGCCGGGGCGAAGAGGTCCGAAACGGGAGGGGCTTCGCGAAGCCACGGGGCTTTCCGGAAGGAATCGCCGAGGGCAAGGGCGTCGGCGTTCCATGAACCGCCGGTGTCCGCCTGTCGGAGCCGGGTGACCGAACGCTTCCAGGAAGGCGTAAAGAGGCTTCCCGCCGCGCGGAACGGGGCGTAAAAATCGTAGCCCGTCGAAGACAGGCGGGTCGCGGTCGAGGAGGCTCCCAGGGCGTAAGTTTCGGCGAGGTTCAGCCCGCCGGTAACCGATACGATTCCCCAACGGGTCGGGGACTCCCCGCCGGGAGCGTTCCAGGTCGCGGCAAGCCGCGAGTCGAGACCGCGCCTCGTGGCGTCCGCCTCGCCCATGGAGCCCATGAGGACGAGGGAGTCGCCCCACATGTCGCCCCAGGCCATGCCCTCGAGTTCGGGCCAGGGAGATTCGCCGTTTTGGGTCGCCTTGCCGTCGGCGGAAAGCGCGAGCGAGCCGGCGGGTCCGAGGGGAATAGCCGGGGTTACCGAGAGGGAATCCCCCCGGGTGAGCACCCGGGGGCCTAGCGAGAGGGTTCCCCGGGCGTTTACCGGAAGGGGGCCGGAAAGCGAAACCGTTTCGGCCCGCGAGAGGGCCGTGTTTTCGAAATCCGCGGAAAGGTTTTCCGAAAGGCCGATCGGCCCGAGGGGAACGGTTACCGTATGGGAGGTGCTTTGGAGCACCGGGGCGAATTCCGAGGAAGCGGTGACCGAGCCGTCGGCCCGGATTCCGACCAGGGACAATCCCGCGTCGGCGGTTCCCGAAACCGAGGTCGCGTCGGTTTCCAGGTTCCGGTTCGTGACGCCCGTGACCGACAGCGAGGGATCTCCGAGGAGGGTAGCCTTTCCCGCCCCGAGGAGTCGCCCTTGCCGGGACCAGGCGAAGGAGGATTCGTTCGTGACCGACCGCACGGGGTCGGTGTCGAGTAGCCTTAGCTCGTCGAGGCGGACGACCCACTCGTTGGCAGAGGCCGTCGAGGCCGCGGACCAGTCCCGGAAGGAAACGGCGAGCTTCGTCGGGAGTCCTGCCCGGGAGTTGGAGGAAACCGTCGCCCCCGTTATCTTCGAGCCGTCGGCCGTGAGGGACCCGGAGGGAAGGGATGCTTCGATCGTCCGCCAGGAACCCGCGGGGAGGGACGCGGCTGGAATGGTCGCCTGCCAGGCCACCGTGTCCGAGCCGTCGGCCGCCGGGGCGAGTAGGGAGACGAGGATGTCGCCGGCGGCCGGCAGTTCGTCGACCTCGAGCTCGAAGGCGATTTTCTTATAAGCGTCGAGGGGAACGCTCGAGAGGTAACGGGTTACGGTGATGGTCTGGCTTATGGCGCCGCCGCCGTCTTCGTCCGGCGCGAAGGTGATGACGAGTACCGAATTCTCGGTTCCTGCGTTGAGTCGGTTCACGATATCCCCCGAATGGGAATCGAGGGCCTGCACCGCGGACCCAGAGGTGACGGCCACTGCCTCGCCGGAGCCGACGGTTACGACGCCGCCGTCCGAGCCGAAGTCGGGGTCCGCGGATACGCTGAATCCCGCGTCGAGGATCGTGATGGGGCCGGACTGGAGGGAAACGGACGTGCTCGCGACGGTGGGGACGATGACGAGGCGCAGGTTTTGCCAGCCGCCCATGAGACGCCTCGCCTCCTCGGTCAACGTGACCTTCTCCTTCGTCCAGCCCGCCCCGGCCAAAGGCGTATCGAGGAGCCAGGTCGCCACGGCCCCCGCTTCCTCGGAAAAGCCCGTATCCGCCGCACCCGCCTGAAGGTAAAGATCGAAGGAGTCGGAACTTCCCGCGTTTTTCACGGTGAGCGTGATGGTGGCGGCGTTCCGGAGATCGACCCCTCCGAGTTCGCCGACCAGGATATTGGTTCCGGCCCATTCCCCGGCGGCGGCGAAATCCCCGGAGAGTTCGAGGACCGAGCCCGCGATCCCCGTGACGGCGGCGACCGAAAGGTCCGTCCGGTCGTCCGCGGCCGCGAGGGAAATTTCGGATCCCGAGTCGTATTCCGGGGCGCCGAGGGTAACCCCGGCCGTCGAGGGAACCTCGGCGTACCAGGTTTCCGCGGGGGCCAGTACGGAGGAAGAGAAATCCATTCCCGCCACGCGATACAGGCCCGTGGTGTCCGGGACCGTGAGGGTGAAGGCCGTCGCGGTGGAGAGGGAGAGGTTGGCTCCCTTCCAGGCGACGCCGGCCGAGGTCGTCCAGGACCCCGGGCTGCCTTCCGATTCGTCGGTGTAGCCCGAATTGGAGACGTTCCAGCGGAGCGCCGAGCCCGCGGAGAGGGTCAGTCCGGGAATCGGGTCGAAGGCGGCGCCCGCCGCGGCGGTAAGCGCCGCGTTCCTGGCCGAGGTATCCTGGTCGAGCCAGGTAATCCGTATCGCGTCGGTTATCCCGGGCACGCGGTCCGGGGTGAGTATTCCCGTATTGGGGTTGAAGGCGAAGCCCGTGTCGTTTACGCCGTTTCTGGTCATTACGATCGTTCCGGGGATGACCTGGTCGCCCAGGGTAATTTCCGAGACCGGGGAATAGGTCCGGGAACGAAGGACGAGGTCCGTGACGTTGGCGCCCAGGGTGAAGGGCGGCAGGTATATCCCCGGGAACCGGTCCGCCAGGGGATACCGGGCGGCGGGATCCCGCGGTCCGCCTTCGTCGAGAAGGCCCGGGTTGGCGAGTTCGGTCGCCGTATCCCCGTAGGCCGCGGTAGCCAGGCCGTCCTCGGTCACCCCGCTTTCGGGATGCGTCGCCGTCACGTCGTCCCCGGTTATCCCGTAACGGGAGAGGATTTCGAAGGGGCTGAACCGGCCCTTCGCGGCGAGAAGCACCGCGGGATCGCCGGAAATCGTTACCCGGAATTCGTCCGGGTCGGCGAGGAAGCCCGTAGGCAGGACCGAAGAAGGAAGCCCGATGGTTGAGGCGAACCAGGCTTGGGTCCCGTTGACGAAATCGTCCAGGGCGGTGCCGTCCGCGTCGTAATAGGCGATCGCCACGCCGCCCGAGGCGGCGCTCTCGAGGGTGAGGACGCCCGAGAGTCCGTCCACCCGGTATTCCGCCTCGTTGAGCTTTCGCCATTTGCGGCCCTCGGCGTCCTTCAGGGTCCCGGAAGCGCTTTCGACCCAGACGGTGACCGCCCCGGAAACCGGCGCTTTCGGCAGGGCGAACCAGAGTCCCCGCATCGGCGAACCGATCGATACGGTAACGTCGGAAGCTTCGTTCATGCCGGAAAGGATCATCTCCCGGGAAACCGCCGCGTCGTAGCGGACCATCGCGTCGGCCCGCCAGCGCTCGCCGCCGAAGGTGCCCATGGCCCCCGGGG
>QKCE01000123.1 GCA_003245785.1 Spirochaetales bacterium
GGCAGGGTGGCGCGGAAGATATCGGCGGCCCGCTCGCCGAAACCGAAGGCGCAAAGGGACGCGATGTACCAGGATTCCAGGTGGCGGAAAGCCCCGCCGTTTTCCTTTTTGCCCGGGGCGTTCCGCTTCCAGGCGGCATAGTCCGCGGGGAGCTTTCCCCGGGCCAGGTTCGCGTCCGCCGGGCAAATCGCGTAGCCCGCCGTATCGGCCAGATCGCGTTCCGCGTGTCCGGCGGCGCGAAGGAAGGCCTCTTTCCCGACGATCCCGGAAATGCCCGCCCAGGCGACGGGCTCGAAAAAGGTGAGGCCGTCGGATTCGGCCGAGCCCAAATGGGGCGCCTTTGCCGGGTCCGGGCTGACGAGGCGGACGAACCGGCCTTCGGGGTCGATCGCCCGGGCGTTGAAGGACGCGCGGACGGTTTCCGCCCGGCTCCTCAGGCCCTCCGAACCGATCGATGCCTTGACGTCGGCGCGGGCGGCGACGGTTTCCTTCCTTTCCAAAAGCTCCGCGAGGTCCAGGCAAGCGCGGTACAGCATCTCGGCGGTCATGACGGAAAGATGCCCGGCGTAGCCCCCGAGATCGTCGTTCCAGTCGGCGTCGAAGGTAATCGGAAGGCCCGAATCGGAATTGGCCCATACCTGCTCCACGGCCAGGCAAGCCCGCTCGAGGAGGGTGCCGGAACGGCCGGGAAGCCCTTCCTTCGCGTCGGCGAAGGGTACTTCCTCCCGGAGGATACCGAAGTCCCCGGTTTCCTTCACGTACTCGCAGAGGGCGAACACGTACCACAGGGGATCGTCGCAGGCGTGGAAGTCGCGGTTCCCCGGGGCGGAGGCGAAAAAGTTGTGATACGCCGTGCCGTCGGAAAACATTTGGGCCGCGATGAATTTGAGGTTATCGCCGACCCGCGCGCCGTCGTAGGGCAGGAGGGCGAGAATGTCCTGCAGGATATCCCGGAAGCCGTAACCGTATTCGAAGCCCGAGTGAAAGCGGGATTTCATGCGGTTCAGCGCGGCGACCATGGCGCACTGGTACTGGAGCCAGCGGAAAGAGTGCCCCAGGGTTTCTTCCCCCGGGACGCGTACCCGAAGCCTGGCGAGTTCGTCCCGCCATCCCTTCCCGGTTTCCTCGAGGAGGGCGCGGGCCTTGTCGGGGGAGCGGAGCGCCTCGAGATTCCGGGAAAGCCCCGTCCCGTTCCTTTCGTAATAGTCCTCGGTGTCGGCCGCGACGAGGGCGAAGGTAAAGGTATGTTCCGCTCCCGGCTCCAGCTCGATCCTCCCCATCAGGCAGGAGAGGGCGCTCGTGAGCTCTTCCGCGGGCATGCAGGGGAGGGTGCCCCGCCCGAGGGCTTCGGGAACGGGGGAAGCCCAGTGGCCGTAAAAGTCCTCGTATTTGGTCGAATATTCGGCGCCCTCGAGGCTCGTGGCGTGGACGAGCACCTTGCCGAAAAGGCCCTTCACGACCTCAGGATCGCTCTCCAGGGGGATGCCGTAGTTGCAGCGCCAGACGACCGCGTCATGCCTGTCGTCCCGGCGCCCGCCGCCCATCATCAGGGTATTGAAGCCGGAAAACTGGATGTCCCGCGCGTCCCCGATGTTGACGGGCCAGGTATTGAATACCCGGAAGGCGCGCCGTGACGCGCTTTCGTTTTTGACCGTCACGAGCTGGACGAGGGCGTCGAAGCCGTCGGGAATGAAAGCCGTCGTGGTAACGGCGATACCGCCGTACGCGGTTTTCGAGGTGAGGCTTCCGAAATCGAAAATCGTTTCCAGTCCCTGTTCCGGATGGTTGAGGGGATACCAGGCGTTGGTGAAGGGTTTCCCGGGAAGGGAAGGGGCCTTCCCCGGCGCATGCCCTTCCGCCGCCTCCTCGGCGAACCATACGTAGGGACCGAGGAGCCGGGTTTTGTAGGGGTCTTCGTGGACGAAGCCGTTAACCAGGTCGGCTTCCTGGGTGCCGATCCGGGCAAAGGCCGCGCCGGAACTGGTTTGGCCCCAGCAAAGGGTCGAGAGGGGCGGCATGTTACGCCGCGCCAGCAGCATGAGCCAGGGTTCGCGGGTTTGGTTGCCTGCCGCTTCCGTAAGGCTCACCGCGCCGTTGTCCAAAAACCGGAAACTTCCGTTCGGTTTCGTTCGGGGATTATGCATGGGTATCTCCATTGGGTGCGGAAGAATGAACCGGATTGAATAGTTCTTCGCACAAATTAAGTTTTCACGTGAAAACTGTAAACATGGAAAATTAACCTTGTCAAGTTAAAAAACGATGCCGATTGAGGGGAATGAATCCAAATAACAGGTCATTCAGGTTGATTTGCCCATGCAAAAGCAGGCCCTACTCATTATTTGCAACCGGTTTCCATGAATATTTTGCCAAAATTCAGTTTTCACGTGAAAGTATTTTCTTGACAGAAATACTTTTCAAGGGGATCATAAGTGAACGAACGGGTTTGTACTTGAGTTGTACAAACCCGGATATCGGCAATTGATTTTATAAAGGAGAGAGACTCATGCAAAAGAACGTGTGGCAGGGTATCGGAAAAATCGGAATTTTCGCGGTTTTCGCGATGCTTTCACTGACCGCGATTTCCTGCGGAAAAGCCGCGAAGGCGTCCGGACCCGTAAAGGTGCAGGTAATGATCGGCTTCGGCGGCGGTACCGACCCGACCCAGGCGCCGACCCATGAGGCCCTGCAAAAGGAATTCAACGAGGGCGTCGGCAAGGAAAAGGGCATCGAGCTCGAGTTCATCACCGTGCAGTACAACGAGGCTTCCCAGAAGTTCACCACCCTCGTCGCGGGCGGCATGACCCCGGACATCGTCGGTCCCATCGGCGTGTCGGGGGTGGCGAAGTTCATGGACGAATGGCTCGACATCGCGCCCCTCCTCAAGAAGGACAAGGTCGACCTCGGCGAGTTTGACCCCGCCCTCGTAAAGACCCACGAGTATACGATCGACGGCAAGGCGGTACAGGTCGGCCTTCCCATCGGCTATTATCCCTCGGTCCTCTTTTATAACGAGGACATCTTCGACCGCGCCGGAATCGACTACCCGCCGACCGAATGGGGAAAGCCCGACTGGACCTACGATAAGCTTATCGAAATCGCGCGCAAGCTGACCCTGGACGAAAACGGCAAGACCCCGAACGACGCAGGGTTCGACAAGGACAAGATCGTGCAGTACGGCTACGACGGGACCGACTGGGCTCCCTGGCGCGCCTGGATCGGCAAGTTCTTCGACGCCAAGGGCAAGTCCGTGGCCCTCGGCATGAGCGCGGATTACAAGAAAGCCGAGATGGACTCCCCCGAATGGAAGGAAGCCTTCGCGCTCCTCGAGAGCCAGGTATACAAGGACACGGTGCGCCCCCGGGTCGACCCGAACAACAACGCCTCGCTCTTCGGCGACAACGATCCCCTCGCGTCGAACAAGCTCGGCATGTGGGAAATCTTCTCCTGGATAAGCTACGCCATGGAAGGCTGGGACGCGAACTTCAAGTGGAACGTCGCGGCGATCCCGAGCCTGGACGGCAGGATCGTCTCGGCCACCAACTCCGACACCTTCGTCATGACCAAGGGCGGCAAGCACCACGACGAGGCCTGGACCGTGTACAAGTGGCTATTCTCCAAGCCCGTGTACGCCCGGCTCGCCAAGAACTACGGCTGCATTCCCGCCATGGAAAGCCTGCAGGCCGACTGGCTCAAGGACATGAAGGAAGGCGTGAAGGACGAATCGGGCGAATGGGCCTGGAACGCCTACCCGCGTCCCGACATCCATTGGGAGGTATTCCTCCAGGCGAGCAAGTACGCGGATAACCCGAACAACGAAGCCTGGGTCCCGAACTACGGCAAGGTGTGGGACGCCATGGAAAACGCCATGGCGAACGTGATCTCCGGCCAATACGAGTCGGTGGACCAGGTGACGGGCGACCTGAACGACGAGGTTCAGGGCTACCTGGACGAGTACTGGGCCGCCAAGAAATAAGGTCCGCCCGGCCGGCGGCGATAACCGCCGGCCGGGCCGGATTCCGGAGGAAACCGCATGAAACAACGAACGCTTTCGCTACGCGGCCGCGCCGAGGAACGATGGGGCTGGCTCTTCGTCTCTCCCTGGATCGCCGGCTTTCTCGCCTTCACCTTCGGCCCGATGCTCGCGTCGATGTATTTTTCCGTTACCCGCTTCGACGGGCGCAATTTTCCCGAGTTCATCGGCTTGCGAAATTTCACGGGGCTGCTCGCGGACCCCAAGGTATGGAACAGCCTTCGGGTGACCTTTACCTTCGCCTTCGTGTCCCTGCCCTTAAGCCTGGTGGCGGGCTTCTTGCTCGCCTACCTCCTCAACCAGAAAATTCCCGCCATGAAATTTTGGCGCACCCTGTTCTACCTGCCGTCGATGCTCTCGGGAGTCGTCGTGGCCATGCTCTGGCGGGGCCTCTTCGACGACCGCTACGGGCTCATCAACTGGCTGCTCTCCCTCGCCGGGATTGACGGTCCCCAATGGCTCCTCGACCCGAAATACACCCTGTACTGCTTCGTCTTCCTGTCCCTCTGGGGCGTGGGGGGCGGCATGATCATTTACCTCGCCGGCCTGCAGGGCATACAGACGACCTTTTACGAAGCCGCCGAATTGGACGGCTGCAACCGCTTCCAGCAGCTCTGGCACATCACCCTGCCGCACATGACGCCCATCATCTTCTTCAACCTGGTCATGGGCATCATCGGGACCTTCCAGTATTTCGCCGAGCCGATGATCCTCACGAAGGGCGGGCCGGCAGAATCGACCATGTTCTACAATCTCTATCTCTACAACAACGCGTTTAAATACCAGTCGATGGGGTACGCCTCGGCCCTCGCGTGGGTGCTGTTCTTCATCGTCATGTCCCTTACCATGCTCGTCTTCCGCAGCTCGAGCCTCTGGGTATTCTACGAAGGCGAGGTAAAAAAATGAACGAAGCCCTGAGGCGAAAAATCAACGGCAAAAAGGCGATGGACCGGCGGTTCCGGGCGGCGGCCTTTTTCATCGTCCTCGTATCCAGCGTCGGGGTGGTCATCCCCCTCCTTTACATGCTCGGCGGGTCCCTCTCGTCCAAGCAGGTAATCCGCACCGTGCCGACTTCCATCATACCCATCGAGGGAAAGCAGGTGCTCCTGGAGGCTCCCGCGGCCGGCGAATACCCGGCGATCAGGAAGGGAAGCTATTTCGTGTACCGCGTGGAAATCGGCGGCCGCGAAAGGGAACTGGCCTACGTCGGCAAGCTGGACCGCCAGTGGGTTTACGCGGACCCCGCGGACCTTTCGGAACGCTACCTCGCCCCTCCCGCCCTTCCGGACGACCGGGTGGCCGCCGTCAGGCTCAACTGGAAAAATTACCCGGAAGCCCTCACGAAATCGCCCTTCGCGAAGTACGTCGCGAATACCCTGGTCGTCATGGTCTTCGCCACCATCGGCACCCTTATATCCACGGTCCTCGTGGCCTACGGCTTCTCGCGGTTCTGGTTTCCCGCCCGGGACTTCCTGTTCATCGTGCTCCTTTCCACCATGATGCTCCCGCCCCAGGTAAGCCTTATCCCGAGCTTCGTGATGTTCCAGAAAATCGGCTGGTACGATACCTGGCTTCCCCTGATCGTGCCCGCGTGGTTCGCCGTAAGCGCCTGGAACGTCTTTCTCGTGCGCCAGTTTCTCATGGGCCTTCCCATGGAGCTCGACGACGCGGCGCGCATCGACGGCTGCGGGCCCGTCGGCATTTTGTGGAACGTGATCATCCCCCAGTCGGTGCCCGTCATCGTGACCATCACCGCCTTCACCGCGGTGTTCTGGTGGAACGAATATTTTTACTCCCTGATCTACCTGCAGGACAAGGCGAAGTACACCGTGGCCCTCGGGTTGCAGTCCTTCGACTCGCTCTATTTCAACAACAACTCGATGAAGGCCGCGGCGACGAGCCTCATGGCCCTGCCCCCGATCGTGCTCTTCTTCTTTTTCCAGCGCTACTTCATTCAGGGAACCGTCGTGTCCGGGGTGAAGGGCTGATGAAGAATCATAAGAAGAAGAATCAAGTCCGATGAGGTCGATCAAGGCCTATTCAGTGCCCGGCGACGCGATTGCCGCGGCGGCGCTCTGGCGAACGACCGGGTTCGATTGGGTCATGCTCGCCCCAAGCTGCCTCGACTCCCCGGGTACCGCTGGCCTCCTGTCGGCGATCCGGGGCGAAGGCCTCAGGTGGAGCGCCATCGAGCCGGTGTTTCTCGCCGACGAAGGAACGGTTGCCCATGCCGGAACGGTTGCCCATGGCGCTTCCGGCGAAAGCGAGCTCTCGATCGGCGAGTCGGGGCTCCCCCTGATCGCCGAATGGGTGCGCTTCGCGTGCCCCTCGAAGGTCGCCCACGCGCGCCGGGTCGAGGAACGCCTTCGCGCCCACGCGGAACTCGCCCCCGACGGCATGAGCCTCGACTTCGCGCGGTTCTGGCAGTTTTGGGAAAGGGTTCCGGAAAACGCCAAGGGCGATTCCCTGCGTTCGGGCTGCTTTTGTCCCGACTGCCGCGCGGACCGGGCTTCCCGCGGTTTTGGCGGAGCCGGCGCGCCCGGCGGGAATCTCGCGGCCGCCGCCGACTCGTCGGCCGAAGCGGATATTTCGGCATGGCGACGCGACGTCGTGGAACGGAGAATCGCGGCGCTTTCGAGTCTGGCCCGCGGCCTTCTTCCCGGCGTGGTGCTCGGCCTGCATACGGTTCCCTGGGGGGCGGAAGAATACGGCGGCGCGATAACCCGCGTCCTCGGCCAGGACATCGCGGCCCTCGCGCCCTTCGTGGATTACCTGACGCCCATGGCCTATCACCATATGGTCGGGCGGGATCCGGAGTGGATTGGCCGCGTTGCCGCGGACCAGGCGGCGCGGTCCGGCCTTCCCGTGGTTCCCTGCGCGCAGACCGCCCCCGCCTACGCGGGGCGGGAGTTGCCCGCCGGCGAATTCATCGCGGCCGCCGAGGCCGCCCTGCGGGCCGGCGGCGGGTCCATGGCCCTCTATCGCCACGAAGACCTCGCCGCGTCCCCGGAAAAGGCCGCGGCCTTGAGGGAATTATTCGCCGCCCGTCCCGAGGAGGAGCGTTCATGAAACCCATGCCATTCGAAAAGATATCGCCGGCCGCGGCGTCGCTGGCGGTCCTGTGCGCCCTCGCGTGCGTCGCCCTGGGAATCGCGGCCTTTGCCCTGCTGCGCGGGGAAGCGCGCGGCGTCCCCGTCCGGAAGCCCGCGCGGGGGTCGCCCGTCGCCTACGCGGGGCTCCGCGCCTCCACCTACGGCATCGTGCCCTTCCCGGAAATCGCGGAATGGGACTCCTACGCCCGTTCCATGGAGGAGGCCTTCCCGGGCAGCGTCGGCTCCTTCGTATGGATAGTGGGGAACGTGAACGGCAACGCGGGAAGGCAATCCTGCACGCTCAACTTCCCCCTTGAACGGCCCATTCCCCTGGCCTCCGGCTTTCCCGTCGACGGAAACGAAGCCTTCCTCGAATTATGCGACCGCCGGGGATACTCGGTCTGGCTACAGGTCGAGCCGGGAGACTCCGACCCCGTGGCCCTGTGCCGGGCGGTACTCGAGCGGTACCGCGGGCACCCCTCCGTGCGGGGTTTCGGCCTGGACGTTGAATGGTACGGGACCGCGGGAACCGACGGCTGGGGCACGGCGATAGGCGACGGCCTCGCCCGGCGTCTCGTGAAAGCCGCCAGGTCCGTCGACCGGCGCTATGAGGTATTCCTCAAGCACTGGGACGCCGACTGGATGCCGCCGACCGAGCGCGAGGGCATCGTGTTCGTGAACGACAGCCAGGGCCACGAAAGCCTCGATTCGATGAAGGCGGAGTTTGCCGCCTGGTCGCGCCGCTTCGCGCCGAGTCCCGTGGCGTTCCAGATCGGTTACGGGGCGGACCGCCGTATTTGGGGCGCCATGGCCGACCCGGTGTCCGAACTGGGCCTTGCCCTCGCGGAAGGCGCCGCCCCGGGGCAGGAAGTATCCGTCGTCTGGGTGGACTTTACCCTCCGCCCGGTCATGGCAGCGCGAAGCGCCGGGGGCCGCGAGGGTACGGCGGAAACCGAAACTTCCCGCTCGACTCCCGGCCCCGATTCAGGTACACTTGTTTCAAGATGAGGCGTTCCAAGGCGGTAACCATACACGACGTAGCCCGGCTCGCGGGGGTATCCCACACCACGGTTTCCTGGGCCATCCACGGCCACCCGGGAATCACCGAGGCCACGAAGGCCCGGGTATTCAAGGCGATCGAGGAACTCGACTATCATCCGAACTATCTCGCCCGAAGCCTCGTCCGGGGACGCACCAACGCGATCGCCGTGGTAGCCTCGTTTTTCTCCTCCCCCTTCGAGATGGAAGTGCTGAAGGGCATAGAGCAGCGCATCCACGAGGAAGAGATACGCTACGGCATCAACCTGTTTTCCACGATGAACGATCCGGAGAAGGTCCTCCGGGAGATCGTGAACGGGAAACGGGCCGACGCGGCGATCCTCCTGAGCGTGAGCCCGTCGCCCGAGACCGTCGCGCTCTTCAGGGACAATTCGATGCCCCTCATCGTCATAGACGAGGACGCCCCGTCCGCCCGAACCATCCAGCTCAACAATTACCGCGGGGCCTCGCTGGCCACCGAATGCCTCTTGCGCCGGGGCCGCGAACGTATTGCCCTGGTGCTGGGCTCCACCGCCGGCGACCCGGGCCTGAGCCAGACCGAGCGGCGCCGGGGCTTCGAGTCGGCCCTCGCCGCCCGGGGCATGAAGGCCGACCCGAGGCTCACGTTCTATATCGAGGACTATTACTTCGAGGAAGGCCAGACCCTGCTCGCGAGGATCCTCGAGACTACCGCGCCGGACGTGCCCGACGGTATCTTCTGCGCGGCCGGGGACATGATCGCCATGGGCATCATGCTCGAGGCGAAAAACCGGGGAATGCGCGTTCCCGAGGACCTGTCCATCGTCGGCTACGACGACATTCCCTCCGCCGCCCTCGTGAGCCCGCCCCTCACCACGATCCGCCAGCCCCTGATGCGAATCGGCCGCCGCGCCTGGGACGAAACGATCAAGGCCCTCGAGACCCCGGACGGCGACGAATGCGCGATTATCTACGAGCCCCAACTCGTGGAGCGGGGCTCGGTTTAGGCGCTTGTCCGCGACGGGGCCTTAACCATCGACCAACCGCCGTCGCGTCCGCGCACAGCCGCCGTTCGCCGCTACTTACCCCCTCGCTTCCCTCCACTCCATGTCCGCGAGCTTGATTTCCGGATGATGCCCCAGCGACGCGGGCGCGATTCCGTTGACCGTTATCGCCCGGCTTGGGCACCAGGTGGCGCAAATCCCGCAATTTTCGCAGTCGTGCCGCCACGCCGGACGGTTTCCCTCGAGCGCGATATTGTCCCGCGGGCAAAGGCGCGCGCAGGCGCCGCAGCCCGTGCAGGCGTCGGAGGTTCCGTACTTGGTATCTCCGGAAGCGAAGCTTTGGGCCGCCATGCCGTGGAAGAAACTACCCAGCCAGGACCCCGCCGGCGCGTTGCGTTCCGGTCGGTTTGGCTTCATGGCGCGAACCTCCTCGATTATCGAGGGGAGCCGCTCCGGCTCGGCGGGATAGAGCGGCCCGGACAGGCGCCTCACGAGATCGATTATGCCCGATTCGCCGCTTCCGTTGGATACGAAGTATCCCGCCGACCTGACGATAAAACCCGCGTCCAGGCGCCCGCCCCGCTTGCGCAAGGCGGAGCGAAGGCGGGGCAACGCGTTCGCCGCGGTACCTCCGCAACTGGCGAGGGCGAAACAATAGCGCGCGCCCCCTGAGTCCAGTTGCCCGAGGAATTCCTCCACGCTGCGGGGCGGTCCCCAGGCGTGGATCGGGAAGATAATGCCCACCCGTTCGCTTGCCGGTTTCGCCGGCGCGGCGCGGTGGCGGGCGATCGGCACCAGGGAGGTGTCCCCCAGGGCATTCGCGATGGCGCGGGCGATGGCGAGGCTGTTGCCCGTCGCGGTGTAATAGTAGAGCGTTGTTTTCATTTCAGTTAACTCCTTTTTCGATTATTCTTCTTTTGGCCGCTTTCCTGCGCGGGCTTCAACGACGCCAAAATCATTTCCAGTGCTTCAAGGCAAAATCTTTCCGGGTCCAGTTTGAGAAATCGGGTATAACTCTCGCCGCTTATGGCGTACTGGGCAAAAAAACCGGTGATCAGGAATACGAGGCTTCCGACCGTCGATTCCACCGACAGGTCCGGGCGAAGGCTGCCGTCAGCCATGCCGAGGCGAATCAGTCCGCCGAGGTTATTGAACATTTTCCTGTTATAATCATGAACCTGCGCGAGGGAAGCTTCCCCGTTCCGCGATTTCCCGATCACGTGGGACCAGTCGCTTATGAACCGGAAATTCGCCGGAAATTCGCGGAAATAGGAATACCATGTCAAACAGACCTGGCGCAGTCTTTCGCCGCCGCTTTGGCTTTCGTCGACCGCCGACTCCAGGTACCGGTACATTTCCCGGAAGCTCTTGAGGGTCACCGCCAAATACAGGTCTTCCTTGGCGGGGAAGTACTGATAGAGGGTACGCTTGGTTATCCCGCAGGCGCCCGCCACCTGATCCATCGAGATCGCGTCGTACCCCGCCTCGCTGAAAAGCCGCTCGGCGATGGAGATAATTTCCGCGTTTCGGTTTTGCCGCTTGCGGGCGCGAAGGGATATATCGTCCATGCATGCCTCCTCGTTGGATGAGAAAGTTTTAAAAGTATACTTATGGTATACTTTGCTGATATTAGTATACCGAGAGTATACTTTTGTCAAGCGTGAATATGACTGAATTTTGGGAATGAATGAAAAAGTATGGAGCGTGCGAACATTACCCTACCATGCAGGGGAGTCATTGAAATATAAATATCGCGTCTCGAACCGGGCGGCGGCTCAGGATTCGTCGGTCCCGATCTTGCTCAATACTCCCGGCTTTCAAGCCCCTCTTCCACCGCCTCAACGAACGCCCGCAACGCCTCATCCCTGGTCGTCTTCCCGTCCAGGAAACCGTCAAATGGCTCGATGGCTTCTTTTCCTCGGCGTTCGATTTTCGGGATACACACCAATCGACCTTTGAGGACTTCCTTGCGCGTATCTCCTCGACCCCGGAGGCGAAGGTTACGGGCCTGGCCTCAAGCCTCGGACTTTCCGTAAGTACCCTCGAGCGGTTGACCGGAAAGTACAACGGGACCTCCCCGAGGGCGTTCTTGCGCATACGGCGCTACAATGAAATTTGGAAGGCTTTCAACGAAGAAAACGGACGGGGATGGACGGAAATCCTGCACGGCCTTGGCTATTTCGACCAGTCGCATTTTATCCGGGAGTTCAAGGAATTCACCGGGAAAACGCCCCGGCAATATTTGGCGAAAAGAAATTCGACCCTGGACCGATACAGGCTTTTTTGACGAAAAAAAACAATACCGACGCGGCGGGAAATCCTGGTTCGCCGGTATCGTTTCGGGACAAAGGCTCGCGGACAGGGGGAACACGCTTTCTCCCTCGTTCGCCAAATGTATCGGGCCCGACAAGTCGGTATCCGACGGGCCCCTTTGCGAGGACGGCCAATTCGTGAGCGGGTACATGATCGTAAGATACGAAACGATGGACGAAGCGGTCGAACTCGCGAAGAGTAATCCCCTGTTTGAGCTTGGGGGCTCGATCGAGGTGAGGGAAGTCGCGGCGTTCATTTCCGGGGCTTGATTACCGACAACCGGGAGATCATGCATCAAGGTTTTGCGACGCGTCGTATGGTCATGTAAGGGTGGAACCCCTAGTACCGCCTGTCCCCCCCCCATGGATATTTCCAAAAAAAAACTTTCAGAACCGAATCCTGAAAGTATTCTCGCGTTCCCCGGGGTATAAAAAACGCGCATTGTTAATGCAATTTATATTTCCCGCGTTTTTCGCCGGACCTCGACCGGAAGGGGAAAAGTAAACATGGGTATTAAGGCTTCTCGTGTAGCACCGAAAGGACATTCAAAAGGAATATTGGCGCTGCTGGTTTTGGCGGTTGCACTTTTTTTTGGTTGCGACCTCACCAGTAACCCGGAGAAATCGGCTGGCGCTTCGGATTATTTGACCAACCGCACGAGCGGTACGGCCGGCAGCGGGTCGGACTGGTGCTCCATCGCTTCCGACTCCACGGGTGCGAAGCTTGCCGCCGTCGCGGAGTACGGCGATATCTGGACTTCCACGGATTCGGGCGCAACCTGGAACAAACGCACCGATGACACCGATATCGCGTGGCGCTCGATCGCCTCCGACTCAACGGGTCAGTATCTTGCCGCCGCCGCTGACAATACCGGGTATATCTGGACTTCTGCCGATTCTGGTGTTACTTGGACCGAACAAACCGGTAGCGGCGCAAAGAACTGGTATTCGATCGCCTCCGACTCCACCGGTCAATATCTGGCTGCCCTGGTCTCGGGTAGTACCGTAATCTGGACGTCCGCGGATTACGGCGTAAACTGGACTTCCCGTTCAACTCCCGCGACAACCTTTTGGAGTTGGAAGTCGATCGCTTCCGACTCGACCGGTGAGTACCTTATCGCGGGGGCCTACTCCAGAAGCGTCCTCACCTCCTCGGATTCCGGCGCGGCCTGGACGGCCCGGGAACCCAGCGGTGCAACATATGCGAACTGGAAGGCGGTCGCGTCTGACTCCACCGGTAAGTATCTCGTGGCGGTCGTGGACTCAGGCTGGATATACACTTCCTCGGATTACGGCGTTAGCTGGAGCGAAAGTTCGGCGGGCGGCGGCGGGCAAAATTGGACCTCCGTCTCTTCCGACTCTACCGGCCAATATTTAGCCCTTGCGGGAGACGGCACCGATATCTGGACTTCCGCGGATTACGGAACTACCTGGGCCAGCCACGAGGTTGGCGGCAGTACGCAGGCGTGGCAATCCGTCAAGATCTCGTCCGACGGAAAGAGGATCGCCGCCGCGGTATTGGGTGGGGACATCTATACCGGGACTCGGTGATACCCGCGCCCGATGCGGGATTACGTTTCGGGGAATCAAAATAACGGCGTTCGGCATTCTGCGTAACAGGCTTAGGGACGGAACGTTCGGAGGGGCTCGCCTGCGGGCACCCCTTAGCGTCCGTCGAGCCCCTCTTCCACCGCTTCCCCGAACTCCCGCAGTGCCTCGGCCTTCGTGACCTTCCCGTCCAGGTAGCGTCCCACGGCCTCGAGGAACATTTCGTCGATCATGGAGTCCGTCGCCTGTCGCGCCACGCCGGTTACGGGCTTCGCGAACTCCGCGAAGAGGGCGTAATGGTTTTGCCCCCGGAGGAAGGGTTCGGCGTAGGAACGCCGTATCCGCTCTACCGCGTTCAGGTTCTTGACGAGGTCCCCGGTGGCCTTCGCCCAGCGCGCGTTCGCCCCGTCGTCGGAAACGAGAAACCGGATAAGGTCCTTCGCGGCGTCGGGGTTGG
>QKCE01000042.1 GCA_003245785.1 Spirochaetales bacterium
GACGAGGGCGATGACCAGGCTCGGCAGGTCGACCAGGGCGAGGGGCATGAAAAACCCTCCCGCCAGGTACAGCACGAAAACCACGAAGGCGAGGCTTACCAAAAACGGCACGAAAAGTTTCCTGAACATAGTACGCTCCTAAGGGTAATAAGTTTTCCGGCGCGATGCCGGGAATCCGTCACGGACGCCGATATACAGCCGTAAATTGCGGTCCCGGCGCCCGTAGCCCGCGGTTCCTTGCCCGCGAGTTCCGTCTCTTGTCAGTTTCCGAGATTGCCCGCGGCCTCGGCCAGCGCCTTGCCGTAGCCCGCGAACTCCTCGCTGCCCGCGAGCCCCGCCGCCGCGATTCCGGCGAACCCCGGCGTCCGGGTCGCCGCGAGGGAGGGGACGAGGACCATGGCCGCGAAGAGCGCGAGGGCGAAGGCGAAGGCGACGCCGACCCGCGGCCTTTCCGCCCGGGCGGCCGCGTTGTCCCGGCCGCGCCCCAGTTGCGCCGGGGCGTCTGCCGCCCGCTCGCTCCCCGGGAGCCGGTATTCCGGCGGAATCGTTCCGCCCCGGGAATCTTCCTTCCTGCCGGCCCGTTGCCCGACGGCTTTCTCCTCCCGCCGAAACGCCTCCGCCGCGAGAGAGTCGATCCGTATCCGTTCGCCTTTTTTCATGGTTCCCCCTTGCCGTTCCCGTCGACTTCCGCGCGAATCCTCGCCCGTATCCGCGAAAGCCGCCACCGGACCGTGCCCGCCGGAATACCGAGGGCGTCCCCCGCCTGCCGGGCGGTAAGGCCCTCCCGCATGATGAGGAGCGCGATCCGGCGGTCTTTCCCGTCGAGCCGGGCGATAGCCGCCGCCGTGCGGGACGCGAGGTCCGCCGTGACGGCCCGTTCGGCGGGATCCTCCCCCGGGAACGCGGGATCGGCGGTATCGCCGCCGGTACCGGTTCGGCCGCCGGTTTGCCCGCCGATGCCGCCGGTTACCGGGCCGTAACCGCCGCCGGTCGCCCCGCCGCGCCCGCTGCCCGGGTCGAGGGGAACCGTGTCCGGCCGCCGCCTCAGGTAATCGATGATGAAGTTTCGCGCGACCCGGTAGAGCCAGGGCGAGAGGGGCTTCGACGGGTCGTGCCGGTCGATCCGGAACCACGCATGGACGAGGGCATCGTGGGCGAGGTCTTCCGCCTCCTCCGCCGATAGCGGGGCGAAGGTCCCCGCGTAGAGGACCATCCTCCGGTACCAGAGTCGGTAAATGGAATCGAAGCTTCGTCCCGAATCGTCCATACATGAATAATACGGGGATAAGCCGGCGGGCGTTGGCGTTTTCGCGGGGAAAAAGCCTTCGCTTGCAAAAATAAACCGATGCCGTTACGATAACCTGACACGTTAACGGGAGGACGACATGGATTTTCTTGATCTCGCCCGCCGACGCTGTTCGGTTAGGGCCTTCGAAAAGCGCCCGGTCGAGCCGGACAAGGTCGACCGGATTCTCGAGGCGGCCAGGGTCGCCCCCACCGCGCGGAACCTCCAGCCCTACCGCCTGCTCGTGCTCGACGAGCCGGACGCCCTCGCCCGCCTGTCCAAGGCGTGCCGCACCTTCGACGCGCCCCTGGCGATCGTCGTGATCGGGGACAACAACGAGGTATGGGTCCGGCCCTACGACGCGAAGGATAGCCTCGACATAGACGCGTCCATCGTTACCGCCCACATGATGCTCGAGGCGGAGGATCTCGGCCTGGGCTCCTGCTGGGTATGTTCCTTCCGGCCCGAGGTAGTTCGCGCGGAATTCGGCGTTCCCGGCCATTTGACGCCGGTCAACGTCCTCGTCTTCGGCTATCCCTCGGGCCCGAAAAAAAGCCCGACCCGCCACGACACCGAGCGGCGGCCCCTCTCGGAAACCGTGGTCCGCAACCATTTTTAACCAACCCGCAATTCGGAGGAGACAATGAGCGAATCGAAGGTATATTGGATTGATTTCAGGACGACGCCGACCGTGAATATCCTCAAGAAACTGGACAGGCTCCTGAGGAAGGCCGGCATGGCGGATCTCGATCTCGGCGACAGGTTGACCGCCCTCAAAATCCACTTCGGCGAGCCCGGCAACATGAGCTACCTCCGCCCCCCCTTCGTGGCGGTAGTTTCCGCCCTGGTCCGGGAGCTCGGCGGCAAGCCCTTCCTCACCGACGCGAACACCCTGTATTCGGGAAGGCGGCACAACGCCTACGACCACCTCCGCGCGGGCTTCGAAAACGGTTTTTCCCGGGACGCGACGGGCTGCGACCTCGTAATCGCCGACGGCCTCAAGGGGAACGACTTCGTCGAGATGCCCGTCCACGGGGGCGTTCATTGCGCGACCGCGAAGATCGGGTCCGCCGTCGCCGAGGCCGACGCGGTGATCACCCTCAACCACTTCAAGGGCCACGAGCTCACCGGGTTCGGCGGGGCCCTCAAGAACCTCGGCATGGGTTGCGCGAGCCGGGCGGGCAAGAAATTCCTTCACGAGGTCTCGCACCCGGTGATCGACCGGGACGCCTGCACGGGCTGCGGGGTATGCGTGAAAAACTGCGCCGCCGGGGCGATAACCCTGGACGCCTCCAAAAAGGCCGTGATCGACCATGAGCTCTGCACGGGCTGCTGCCAATGCGTGGCGGTCTGCCAGTTCAACGCGGCCCGGGCCTCCGAGGGTTCGGCGAGCCGTATCTGCAGCGAGCGGATCGCGGAATACACCGAGGCGATCCTCCACGGAAAGCCCTCGTTCCACGTCAATTTCGTGATGAACGTGTCGCCGAACTGCGACTGCTGGTCGAACAACGACGCGCCGGTGGTGGCGGACATCGGGATTTTCGCCAGCGCGGACCCGGTCGCCCTGGACCAGGCCTGCGTGGACGCGGTGAACGCGGCCCCGGCGATAAACGGCACCGTCCTCACGGACAAAAAGTACGCCGGAACCGGCGAGAAATTCGGCCACATCCACCCCGATACGGACTGGTCCGCCGGCCTCGAGCACGGCGCCTGGATCGGCCTAGGGAACCGCGCCTACGACCTTATCAAGGTCTGAACTCCCCGCCCTTACGCCGGCGGAAACCGCTTGACCCGCCTGCCTTCCTCGAACTCGTAGCCCGCGTCGATCCAGAGGCCGTTCGCCACGGGATCGTCGAGGAGGGCGGTGTTGAACACGTAGGCGGCGCCCCGCTTCCGCAAGGCCCTCTCGAGCTTTCCGACGGCCTCGAGGAATACCTCGGGGACCCTCAGTCGCTTTTCGATCCACAGGGCCTTGATGAACCAGCCCGCCCCGTTCCCCGAAACCCTCGCGCTGTCGATGAAACCCACCGGCAGGCCCCGGTAGCGCAGTACGTAAAACAGGCTGTCTTCCCTGTTGAGACCGAAGGCCACGAGGGTTCTCAGGCTTTTGTCGTCCGTCGGCGCTTCCATCAGGCGGGAATCGGCCCCGCGGTATTCCAAAATCATATTTCTGTACAGCCCGATCGCGTCGTCTATCGTGCAAGTCCCGAGCAATTCCGTATCGATCACGTAGCCCTCCCGGGCCGGGCGGCCTTCCCGCGCAAGCGATGAAGGATGGCCGCTACCCTCGCTCAAAGTATACTCCCTCGGCGGTAAACTTCTTGCGTAATATTTTTACGCGACAAATCGACATATAATGTCGTAAAGGCGCAACCTTTGTTTTCGGACGCTGTCTAACACGGCAATACCCAACCTTACAAAAAAGGGGCTCTACATGCTGATTCAGGAATATACCGCGCACGAGTTCGATTCCATGGACGATTTCCGGAAGAATTTCAAGGTAAAGGTTCCCGGAACCTTCAATTTTGCCTACGACGTGGTGGGCCGTTACGCGAGGGAGGAAGGAACCAGGGAGGCCCTCGTGTGGTGCGACGAAGCCGGCGACGAGCGGCGTTTTTCCTTCGCCGACCTCGACGAAGCCTCGGACAGGACCGCCAATTTCCTCGTTTCCCGGGGAATAGGGAAGGGCGACGCGGTGATGCTGATGCTCAAGCGCCGTTACGAGTTCTGGTTCTTCGTCCTCGCGCTCCACAAGATCGGGGCGATCGCCGTGCCCGCGACCCATCTCCTCCGGGAGGGCGATATCCGCTACCGGAACGGGGCGGCGGGGATCAAGATGATCGTCGCGGTTTCCGACGAGGGCCTGCTCGATCGGATCGACGCCGCGCGGGAGGATTCCCCTACGGTGGCCCATTACGTGCGGGTCGCGGCGAAGGGGGAGGGGCGGGCGGACTGGGTCGACTTCGATTCCGCCTTCGCCTCGGCCCCGACGGCTTTCGAGCGCCCCCGGGGCGGCGCCGCGCCGGGACTCCGCGACATCTCCCTCATCTACTTCACCTCCGGGACGACCGCCCACCCCAAGATGGTCCAGCACGATTTCGCCTATCCCCTGGGCCACATAGTGACGGCCCGGTACTGGCAGCGGGTCGCCGAGCGGGGCCTACACCTTACCTTGGCCGATACTGGCTGGGCCAAGGCCGTGTGGGGCAAGATTTACGGTCAGTGGCTCGCGGGCTGCGCGGTCTTCGCCTACGACCACGACGTCTTCCAGCCCAAGCGCCTCCTCGAGCGCATCGCGAAATACCGCGTTACCTCCTTCTGCGCGCCGCCGACGGTGTACCGCTACCTTATCCGGGAGGACGTGAGGCAATACGACCTGTCCGCCCTGACCCACTGCAGCGTGGCGGGCGAGCCCCTCAACCCCGAGGTGTACGACCGCTGGCTCGAGCTCACGGGCATCAAGCTCTACGAGGGCTACGGGCAGACCGAGCTCACCCTCACCATAGGGACCTTCCCCTGGATGGAGCCCAAGCCGGGCTCCATGGGCGTCCCCGCCCCGGGCTACGACATCGATATAGTCCACCCCGACGGAAACCCTTGCGCGGACGGGGAAACCGGCGAGATCATCATCCGGCTCGGTCCCGGGGGCATGGAAACGGGGCGTCCCTTCGGCATGTTCGCGGGCTATTACCGGGAACCGGACCTTACCGCCCAGGTCTTCGCCGGCGGGGTGTACCACACGGGAGACACCGCCACGCGCGATTCCGACGGTTACTTCTGGTTCGTGGGCCGCACCGACGACATGATCAAGAGCTCGGGTTACCGTATCGGGCCCTTCGAGGTGGAAAGCGCCCTGATGACCCATCCCGCGGTCATGGAGTGCGCGGTCACCGCGGTGCCCGACGAGAAGCGGGGGCAGGTCGTGAAGGCGAGCGTAATACTCTCGCCGACCCATGAGCCGAGCCCGGAGCTGGCCCGGGAGCTTCAGGACCACGTGAAACGCGAGACCGCGCCCTACAAATACCCCCGGATCGTGGAATTCGTGAAGGAACTGCCGAAAACGATCAGCGGAAAGATCCGCCGGGTAGAGATTCGGGAAGCCGGCGGGCAGCTTGCCGGCGGGCAGCCAGCCCGGGGTTAACCGGCGGCGGGTAGGCCCCTGCCGGGTAGGTTTCCGCGGGCAGGTCGCCGCCGGGCAACGGCGTGGCCACGACCGCCCGCGGGCAAAGTGCCCCGGGCGGCGTTTCGCTGACGTTTTTCGCATTATGTGTCATCTTCAACTTTACATATTATGTATTTTTGTTATAATGGGACTTCATGATGACATTCGTGGCGCCCTGCGCCATCGGCGCGGAAAAGGTTCTCGCCAATGAACTGAAGCAGCTCGGCTTCGCCCCGACCGGCTCGGCGGTCGGCCGCGTATCCTTTACCCGCTCCCCCGCGGAAGGCGAAAAAGTCGGCGCCGCGGCCCCGACCGCGGAGGACCTCGCCGCGGCTTTCCGGGCGAACCTCTGGCTCCGTACCGCCGACCGGGTGTACGCCCAGCTCGCCGCCTTCCCCGCCCGGGATTTCGACGCCCTTTTCGAGGGAAGCCGGGGCGTGCGCTGGGAAGATTGGTTTTCCCGGGACACCCGGATCGTGGTCGACAAGGTCCGAGTCCGCGCAAGCGCGCTTTCCTCCGAGCACTCCATACAGGGCGTGACCCACAAGGCGATTTACGAGCGGCTCGGCGAGGCGTGGCGCATGAAGACCCTTCCCGAAACCGGGGCGACCGCCACGGTCCGCGTATATATGGAGAAAGACGTCGCCACCGTGCTCCTCGACCTTTCCGGCATGCCCCTCCACCGGCGGGGTTACCGTACCGCGGGCGGCGAGGCGCCGATCCGCGAGACCCTGGCGGCCGTCCTCCTCCAGCTCGCCCAATGGCGCCGGAAAACCCCGCTCCACGACGCGTTCTGCGGCTCCGGCACCATCCCGATCGAGGCCGCGCTCTACGCCCACAACGTGGCTCCGGGCCTCGGCCGAACCTTCGCCCTCTCGGATTTCGCCCCCTTCAAGACCGCCGCCGCCCTCGCTTCCATGCGGGAGGCGCGTCTCGCGGCCGCCTCGGAAATCCGCACGGACTGCCTGGTGCGGATTACCGGCAGCGATATCGACGAAAAGGTCCTGGTTTCCGCCCGGGCCAACGCGGAGCGGGCCTGCGCGATCGCCGGCAAGGCGCTCCAGGAAATCGGCAGCGACGCCCGCATTCCCCGCCCGGATTTCGCCCCCGCTTCCTACGCCGACCTCGAGGCCCCCTACGATACGGGCCTTCTCCTTTCGAACCCGCCCTGGGGCGAGCGCCTCGAGGACGCCGCGGCCGCCCTCGAGCTGTACCGCGGCATGGGCTCCCTTCTCGCCGCGTTCCCGGGCTGGGAATTCGGCTTCATCACGAGCCACGAGGGCTTCGAGGGGGCCTTCGGCTCGAAGGCCGCGAAACGGCGCCCCCTCAAGAGCGGGAATCTCGATACCGTGTTCTACCAATATAAGGAGACGAAATAGATGGCTATCGTGGTTGAGCATGAAAAGCGCCGGGCCGAAATCCTCGAGCGCGCCCTCGACGTGTTTACCGAAGAGGGCTACGAGGACGCGACCTTCCAGAAGATCGCGGACCGTTGCGGAATCACGCGGACTACCCTGTACCTCTACTTCAAGAACAAGCGCGAGATCTTCATCTGGAGCATCAAACAGCTCACCGGCGGCGTGGAGCAAACCCTCCGGGAGGTGATCGAGAACGAAACCCGGACCTACGCCGACCGTCTCGAAGCCTTCATGCACCTCATCATCGACCGCTGCACGGACAACCGGCGCCTGTTCACGGTCGTGCTCACCTATCTCCTGGCGGCCCAAAAAAGCGGCAAGGACCCCGAGTCGCGGGTCAAGCGCCGCACTATCAGGCTGAGGCATCTCCTTTCCCAGCTTCTCATCGCCGGTAAAAAAGCGGGCGAATTCCGCGATTTCAACGTCAAGGACGCCAACGAGCTCCTTTATGGGCTTATCGAATCCACCATTTACCGCATCGCCATTCTCGACCGCTCCGAGGCGGGGGAGATGAAAGAAGCGATCAGTCTCGCCGTGAGGGGCTTGGTTCGGGTCTGAAGATGACACGAGGGTTGACTTTTGTCATAAAAAACGTACAATGCGTTTGTATCGAGTATGACGAAACGACGAGAAGTGTCAAAGTGGTGCCAAGGAAACGGCGCGCACGGCAGACACGGCTTTCATGGAGGTTGAGATGCCCGTTTTTTTGTTTCCCGGCCAGGGAGCCCAGTTTACCGGAATGGGAATTGATCTTTACGACGCCGACGCGGACGGGAAGACGGGCGTGCGCGCCCTCTTCGACGAGGCGAGCGCGATTCTCGGTTCCGATATCCGCGACACCCTCAACTCCGACGCGGAAGCCCTCAAGCGCACCGACGTGAGCCAGGTGGCCATTACCGTCGCCTCCCTCGCCGCGGTCCGGGCCCTCGCCGCAAAGGGCGTAAAGCCCGAAGCCTGCGCCGGGTTCAGCCTCGGCGAATATCCCGCCCTCGCGGTCGCCGGCGTCCTTTCCGAGTCCGACGCGATCCGCATCGCGATCCGCCGCGGGAAAATCATGCAGGAAGTCGCCGACAAGATCGCGGCTGAAGCAGGTGCCTCCGGCGACGGTCCCGCGCCTTCGGCCGGCATGGCCGCGGTTCTCGGCCTCTCCCCCGAGGCGGTGGACGGGGCGATCAAAAACGCGAATATCCCGGGCCTTTTCGGGGCGAATTACAACAGCCCCGCCCAGACCGTAGTGTCCGGCACCGCGCAGGCCCTCGAGGCCGCGGAAGCCGCCTTCAAGGCCGCGGGCGCCAAGCGGGTCATCCGGCTCAAGGTCGCCGGTCCCTTCCATTCCCCCCTCATGGCCGAGGCGGGCAAGCTGTTCTCGGCGGTACTCGAGGGCGTCGCCTTCGGCGATCCCGTCCTCCCCCTTTTCTCGAACGTTACCGGCGCCCGCGTGCTGACCGGTTCCGAGGCGAAAGCCTGCGCCGTCGCCCATATAACCGGTCCGGTCCGCTGGACGGGCGAGGAAGCCGCCATCGCCGCCTTCATGGCCGCGAAGGGAACGGATTCCCTGGTCGAAGTGGGCCCGGGCAAGGTACTTTCCGGCCTCTGGGCCGACTCGAAGCAGGCGGGAAGCTGCAAGCCCTACGGGGAGTATCTCGCCTGAGACCGATCGGGCGGCGCGGCGCCCGGTCGGGGCCCCGCGTAGCGAATTAGCGAACAGTCAGGAGACTAAAATGCTGCTGAAAGGAAAGAATGCCCTCGTTACCGGGGCAAGCCGGGGAATCGGCAAGGAAATAGCGAAACGGTTCATCGAGGAGGGCGCCAACGTATGGGGCCTCGCCACGAAGCCGAGCGAGGGCGCCAAGGAGCTCGCCGCCCTCGCCGCCGAACGGGGCGTCGCCTTCAACGAGCTCGTCGCGGACATCGGCAGCGCCGATTCCGTCGTGCCCGTTATTACCGAGGCGGTCAAGGCCTCGGGGGGCTTCCACGTCCTCGTGAACAACGCGGGAATTACCCGGGACGGGCTTTCCTTCCGCATGAAGCTCGAGGACTGGGAATCGGTGCTCCGGATCAACCTGACCGGGACCTTCCTCGTCACCCAGGTCGTGTCCTCCGACATGATCCGCAAGCGCGCCGGCTCGATAATCAACCTTTCGAGCATAGTGGGCCTCCACGGCCAGGGCGGGCAGGTGAACTACGCGGCGAGCAAGGCGGGCCTTATCGGCTACACCAAGAGCCTCGCCAAGGAAACCGCCGGGCGCGGGGTGCGCGTGAACGCCATCGCCCCCGGTTTCATCGTCACCGAGATGACCGACGTTATCCCGGAAGACGCCAAAAAGACATGGCTCGAGACCATCCCCATGAAGCGGGCGGGCTCGGTGACCGAGGTCGCGAACGCCGCGGTATTCCTGGCGTCGGACCTTTCCGAATATATTACCGCGCAGGTTATCGGCGTGGACGGAGGTATGGGAGCATGAGAAGGCGCGTTGTAATAACCGGGCTCGGGGCCGTTACCCCGGTCGGAAACACCGTTGAGGAGACCGTCGCGTCGATCCGCGAGGGGAAGAGCGGCATCGACAATATCACCCTGTTCGACGCGACGGATTTCGCCGTGAAGATCGCCGCGGAGGTGAAGAACCTGGACGTGAGCCAGTGGGTCGACCGCAAGGAAGCCCGCAAGATGGCCCGCTTCACCCAGTTCGCCGCCGTGGCCGCCGCCCAGGCCCTCGCCGACGCGGGACTTACCAAGGAAGCGCTGGCGAACGAAAAGGCCGGCATCATGCTCGGCAGCACGATCGGCGGCTTCGAGGTCTTCGAGGCCTCGGCGAAGAAGTACTTCGACGCCGGCTCCGCCCGCATTCCCCCCCTGACCATCCCGACCCTCATCGTGAACGAGGCGGCGGGCAACATAAGCATGTTGAACGGCATTTACGGCCCCTCCTGGACCCTCGCCACCGCCTGCGCCTCGGGCACCGACGCCCTGGGCGCGGCCCTCGACATGATCCGTTCCGGCCGCGTGGACATCTGCGTGTCCGGCGGCACCGAGGCTGCGGTCACCGGCTTCGGCATCGGCTGCTTCAGCGTGCTCCAGACCCTCGCCTCGGGCTTCAACGACGACCCGAAGAAGGCGAGCCGCCCCTTCGACAGGGACCGCGAGGGCTTCGTCATGGGCGAGGGCTCCGGCATCCTCATCCTAGAGGAACTAGAGCACGCCCTCGCGCGCGGCGCCAAGATCTACGCCGAATTCCTCGGCTACGGCGCCTCGAGCGACGCCTACCACATCACCAGCCCGAACCCGGACGGGTCCGGCGGCGCGAAGGCGATAAGGCTCGCCCTCGAGGACGCGGGCATAAAGCCCGAAGAGGTGCAGTACTACAACGCCCACGGCACCTCGACGCCGATCAACGACCCGGCGGAAACCCAGATGATCAAGCTCGCCTTCGGCGACCACGCCTACAAGATGAAGGTGTCGAGCACGAAGAGCATGACCGGCCACTGCGTGAGCGCCGCCGGCGCCGTGGAGGCGATCATCTCCATCAAGGCGATGAACGAGGGCTTCTACCCGCCCACGATCAACCTCGAGAACCCGGACCTCGAGCACGGCTGCGACCTCGACTACGTGCCGAACGAGGCCCAGGAAGGCGAGTGGGACACCTTCGCCTCGGGCTCCCTCGGCTTCGGCGGCCATAACGGCGTGCTCATAATGAGGAAGTTCAAGAAATGAGCGCGGAAAACGAAGCGAAAGTCGACCTTTCCGATCCCGCCGCCCGCGCCGCCGCCCGCGCCGGGATCGAGGAACTGATTCCCCACCGGGACCCCTTCCTCTTCATCGACGCGATCGACTCGTCCGACGAAAACCGTATCGTGGCGCGCCACGTGTTCACCGAGGGGGAGTTTTTCTTCAGGGGACACTTCCCGAAATACCCGGTGGTGCCCGGGGTCATCCTGATCGAGACGTTGGCCCAGGCGGGGGGCGCCGGGATCGAGTTGCGCGGCATCCTGCCCAAGGGCTCCCTCTTTTTCCTCGCGTCGGTGGACAAGGTGAAATTCCGCCGCCAGGTGAGGCCGGGAGAGGAAGTGCGCCTCGAGGTGGAAAACCTTCGGGTTTCCCCCAAGATGATCAAGCAGGCGGGCAAGGCGTACGTCGGCGACGAGGTCGCCGCCGAGGCCGAATGGCTCTGCCTGGTCGGGAACTGACCCGACTGCGGCAACTGAGCGAACCAACCGAATAGGAGAAACCAATGGTCATTAAACCGATGATCCGAAGCAATATCTGCATCAACGCCCATCCCGCGGGCTGCGCGAAGGAAGTGGAAAACCAGATCGCCTACGTGAAGGCCCAGAACGCGAAGCGCGGCCGGAAGCCCGGCGCTCCCGTTTCCGGCGGCACCCACCCGGAAGGCCCGGTGAAGGCGGTCCTCGTCCTCGGTTGCTCCACGGGCTACGGCCTCGCGAGCCGCATCGGCGCGAGCTTCGGCTACGGCGCCGCCACCATCGGCGTGTCCTTCGAGAAGGAAGGCTCGGAGTCCAAGAGCGGCACCCCGGGCTGGTACAACAACCTCGCCTTCGACCGCGCCGCCGCAAAGGCCGGGATCCCGAGCTGGACCCTGAACGCCGACGCCTACTCCAACGAGACCCGGGCCGCGGTGATCGCCAAGGCGAAGGAGATGGGCCTCGAGTTCGACCTCGTGGTGTACAGCCTCGCGAGCCCCGTCCGCACCGACCCCGGGACCGGTTTCCTCTACAAATCCGTCCTCAAGCCCTTCGGCAAGCCCTACTCGGGCATGACCGTGGATACCATGACCGGCAAGATCAGCACCATGGTCGCGGAGCCCGCGACCGAGGAAGAGGCCGCGCAGACCGTGAAGGTCATGGGCGGCGAGGACTGGGCCCTCTGGATCGACGCCCTCGGCCTCGCGGGCCTTCTCGCCCCGGGCTGCGCGACCGTCGCCTATTCCTACATCGGCCCGACCCATACCCACGCGATTTACCGCGACGGCACCATCGGGGGCGCGAAGAAGCACCTCGAGAAGACCGCCCGGGACATGAACGCGCGCCTCAAGGCCTCGATCGGCGGATCGGCGTACGTGTCGGTGAACAAGGGCCTCGTGACCCGCTCCAGCGCGGTCATCCCGGTCATCCCCATATACCTTTCCATCCTCTTCAAGGCGATGAAGGAAAAGGGCACCCACGAGGGCTGCGTCGAGCAGATCGAGCGGCTCTACGCCGAGCGCCTCTTCGCCGGCACGCCGGTTCCCGTCGATTCCGAGGGACTGATCCGCATCGACGACCTCGAGATGGAAGCGGACGTACAGGCCGTCGTCTCGGAGCGCATGGCGACCGTGACGGAAGAAAACCTTCCCGAATACGGCGATCTCGAGGGATACCGCCACGACTTCCTCGCCGCGAACGGCTTCGACGTGGCGGGCGTGGATTACGACGCCGACGTGGCCCGCATGGACACGATTTAATAAGGAGACAAGAAAAATGGACGACAAGATCCTCCTCGCCCTTTTCGACAAATTCGACAAATCCGACCTCGCCGAGATGAAATACACCGGTAACGGGTATTCCTTCGAGCTCCGCCGCAAGGAAGCGTGCCTTGCGCCGGCGGCGGTCACCGTGGCCGCGGCCCCCGTCGCGGTTCCGGCCCCCGCCGCCTCCGCGTCCGCGGCTCCTTCCGCTTCCGCGGGCGCCCCCGAAGCCCCCTCGGCTTCCGGCCTCGCCGCGGGCAACGAATACGTCACCAGCCCCATCGTGGGAACCTTCTATCGCTCCCCCTCTCCCGACGCGCCCGCCTTCGCGGACGTGGGCAAGAAAATCGCCAAGGGCCAGAAGCTCTGCATCATCGAGGCCATGAAGATGATGAACGCCCTCGAGGCCGAGTTCGACTGCGAGATCGTCCGGATCCTCGCGAACAACGGGGATATGGTCGAGTTCGACCAGCCCATCTTCGAGGTCAAGCCCCTATGATCAAGCGCCTCATGATCGCGAACCGCGGCGAGATCGCGGTCCGCATCATCCGTACCTGCCGGGAGCTCGGGATCGAGACGGTGGCCGTGTATTCCACGGCGGACCGCGACGCCCTTCACGCGCGCCTCGCGGACATCGCGGTCTGCATCGGGCCCGCGAAGTCGGCGCAAAGCTACCTCTCGGTGCCCGCCCTAATCACCACGGCGATCCGCACGGGCTGCGAGGCGGTGCACCCCGGCGTCGGCTTTCTCTCCGAGAACTCCGACTTCGCCCGGGAGGTGATCAAGGCCGGCCTAATCTGGATCGGGCCGGACCCCAAGGTCATCGACCTTTTGGGCGACAAGGTGACCGCCCGGGAGACCGCCCTCAAGTACGGCCTCCCCGTCACCCCCGGTTCCCCCGGCCCCATCGCCACCAAGGAAGAGGCGATCCCGGTCGCCAAGGCCTGCGGGTATCCCGTAATCATCAAGGCCGCCTCGGGCGGCGGCGGAAAGGGCATGCGCATCGTGTGGAAGGACGAGGACCTCGAGGAGAACCTCACCATCGCCTCCCGCGAGGCCGAGGCCAACTTCGCCGACGGCACCGTCTACATCGAGAAGTACCTCCAGAACCCGCGGCACGTGGAGCTC
>QKCE01000107.1 GCA_003245785.1 Spirochaetales bacterium
CGTCAACGTAGTTATTACACAACGAAATTATTATGTTACGCAATGTTAATTTGGTCAGTTAATACCAATGACATTACATCCCCGCTGGAGGCGATATGAAAAAAGCTTTGATTACCGGTATTACCGGCCAGGACGGTTCGTATCTCGCGGAACTTCTGCTCGAAAAGGGCTATGAGGTTTACGGCATGATACGCCGGTCGAGTTCCTTCAATACCGGTAGGATAGAGCACCTTTACCTCGACGAGTACTTGAGGGACACCAGGCAAAAGCCTCGCCTGAAGCTCATGTACGGAGACCTCACGGATTCGAGCAACATGAACAGGATCCTGGAACAGGTCGAACCTGACGAGATATACAACCTGGCGGCCCAGTCGCACGTGCAGGTTTCGTTCGAAGTTCCCGAATATACCGCCGACGTGGACGCCCTTGGCGTATTGCGCCTCCTAGACGCGATCAAGGAAACCGGCGCGAAAACGAAACTGTACCAGGCCTCGACCAGCGAGCTGTACGGAAAGGTACAGGCCATCCCGCAGAACGAGGAAACCCCCTTCTATCCCAGGTCTCCCTACGCTGTGGCGAAGATGTACGCATATTGGATAATCAAGAATTATCGCGAGGCCTACGGCGTCTTCGGCGCGAACGGCATCCTTTTCAATCATGAGTCCCCGAGGCGGGGAGAAACCTTCGTTACCCAGAAAATCGCGCAATCCGTGGCGCGGATAAAGAAGGGAAAGCAGGACGTCCTTTCGCTGGGGAATCTCGACGCGCTTCGCGATTGGGGATACGCCCCCGAATACGTGGAGGGCATGTGGAGAATCCTCCAGCAGGAAAAGGCGGACGACTTCGTTCTCGCGACGAACGAGATGCATACCGTCAAGGAATTCGTGAACGAGGCGTTCGCCGTCGCCGGATACGAAATCGAATGGAGCGGAACAGGAATCGACGAGAAGGGAATCGACGGGAAAAGCGGGAAAACGCTCGTGGAGATCGACAAGAAATATTTCCGCCCGGCGGAAGTCGACCTGTTGCTGGGCGATTACGCGAAGGCGAAAAAAATCCTCGGATGGGAACCGAAAGTCAAGTTCAAGGAACTGGTCGGAATAATGGTCGAGCACCAATTGAAAATCAACTAAACGAGGAGCTATAGATGTTGGGTCAATACAAGAAAATATTGGTTACGGGCGCCTCCGGGTTTCTCGGGCAGGCTATCGCCGACGAACTCGCGGGGGGCGGTGTCGCCTTCACCGGAGTCGGGTCGAAGGATTGCGACCTCCGGGACAAGAAGGCGGTCGCGGCGTTTATCGAAGCCCAAAATCCGGACCTTATACTGCATCTCGCCGCGGATTGCGGCGGTATCTATTACAACGTCTCGAATCCCGCGTCGATCCTTACGAACAACCTGGAAATGACGCTTAACCTTTTCGAGGCCGTCAAGAACATAAAAACCAAGATGATCTGCATTGGCAGCGTCGATTCCTATCCCAAGGACGCGAGCATCCCCTACGGCGAAACCTCGATTTGGGACGGTTTTCCCGAGGGAACTTCCGCGTATTACGGTTTGGCGAAGCGCATGAATCTCGCGATCGGCGAGGCGTATTTCAAGCAGTACGGAGTCGAATCGACCCATATCCTCTTGATGAATCTTTTCGGTCCGTACGACCATTTCGATACACTGAACAGCCACGTGATACCCGCGATAATCACGAAGATTGACGACGCCAGGAAGGCTGGCAAGCGGACAATAGAGATATTCGGCGACGGGACCGCGAAACGCGAGTTCATATTCGTGCGCGACGCCGCGAAATTGATAATCGATGCCGCAGAAAAGATCGACGGATTCAAATTCTTCAACATGGGTAGCGGTTGCGTCGAGCGGATTATTGACGTGATCGAGTACATAATGAAGGAAATGAAGTGGGAATGCGAGATAGTAAAGGATTTCAGCAAGCCCGTCGGTCACCCGATCAAGGAATTCGAATTGACCCGAATGCGGGAAGCTTTGGGAACCTTCCGACATCAGGATTTTTACGGCGCGCTGTCGGAAACCGTGTCATGGTACCTCGAGCACGTGGCAAAATAGGCGGAGGATGTTATGACCTATCCATTGGCTACCTCGTCCTGGGGCGACGAGGAAATCGCGGCGATCCAGTCGGTAATTAGCGCGGGAATGTATACCATGGGAGATTCCGTCTCACGGTTCGAGAAGGATTTCGCCGAATATATCGGTTCCAGGTACGCGGTGATGGTCTCCTCCGGATCCACGGCCAATCTCCTAATGACGGCGGCGCTTTTTTTCAGGAAGCGAGGAAGCCTGCGCCAGGGGGACGAGATCATCGTGCCCGCCGTTTCCTGGCCGACGACCTACTACCCGCTTTCTCAGTACGGCTTGAATTTGAAATTCGTGGATATAGACGCGAAAACGCTGAATTACGATCTGGATTCCCTCGGGAAGGCGATCGGCCCTTCGACGAAAGCCATAATGGCCGTCAATCTACTCGGAAACCCCAACGATTTCGGAACGATTAATAAACTTATCGCGGGTAAGGATATCGTGCTGATCGAGGATAACTGCGAATCCCTTGGCGCGTTATACGACGGCCGACAGGCCGGAACCTTCGGTATTATGGGTACTTTCAGCACCTTCTTCAGCCACCATATGGCAACCATGGAAGGCGGCGTAATCGTGACCGACGACGAGGAGCTCTATCATATACTCCTCTGTATCAGGGCTCACGGTTGGACGAGGAACCTTCCGAAGCACAACCTCGTGACCGGCGTCAAATCCGACGATCCCTTCGAGGAATCCTTCAAGTTCGTCCTTCCCGGCTATAACGCGCGGCCGATCGAAATGGAAGGCGCGGTCGGCGTGGAACAGCTGAAGAAACTGGACGGTTTTTTGGCGCACCGCCGGGGCAACGCCGCCGCCTTCCGGGAACTCATGGGCGGCCACCCGCTGGTGGAAATACAGCAGGAAATCGGGACGAGCAGCTGGTTCGGTTTCGCGATGACCCTGAAAGATAGTTCCCCGCTGACCAGGGGGGCGTTCGCCAAAATCCTGCTCGAGAAGGGCATCGAGTGCCGGCCCGTCGTGGCGGGTAATTTCACGAAAAACCCGGTAATTAAATACTTGCCCCATGAAATTTACGGCGAGCTGAAAAACGCGGAACGCCTCGACTCGAGGAGCCTTTTCGTCGGGAACCACCAATACGATATCACCGAGCAAATTCGGTATCTGAGGGCCGTGCTTGATTCCATTTGAGCGACCGTGACGGGGAATGAGGATGAAAACCGCTTATAGCGTTATTTTTTGCCAGGCCGCGGGTGATATTCAATACGTCAGCCAAATAGTTTCGACGATACGAAGGGAGGGAGAAGCAAGGATACTCCTTGTCGTGAGGGTCCCGAGTTTGGCTGCCTTTCTCAGGTCAAGATTCGGTCCGGACGTCGGGATTATGACGGTCGACACCGTAAAGATCGGTACGCTACCCCGGAGGGTTCTCGCCCGCGTACGCCTTCTGATACTGTTCCTGTTTCGCCTGAGCTGGAGGAAAATAGACGGAGTCTATTTTTTTTCGAAGTATTTCGATTTCACGACGTTT
>QKCE01000282.1 GCA_003245785.1 Spirochaetales bacterium
GGACCGCGGTGCCGTAGGCGATAACCTCGGCGGCTCCCTGCATGACCGCGCTCGAACCGTAGCGCATGGCGACGACCGCGTCGGCCCCGAGGGCTTCCGCCTCGGCTACCATGCGCTTCGTCGCCTGGGCGCGGGCCATGTCGAGCATCTCGGTGTAGCCCTTGAGCTCGCCGCCCACGATGGTCTTGAACGCCGCGAGGATATCCTTCCCCGCGTGGCGGGTCTGTACCGTCGAGCCCTTCACGACCCCCAGCGTTTCCAGTTTCTTCCCCTCGATAGAGTCAGTAGTCGCCAAGATCATCTTCGTCTCCCCTTTTTATTTCCGTAATTCTCTGGAAAAGCGCGATGCCGAGAAAGATCAGGGCGCCGCCGAACACCATGGAAGCGATCGCGCGCATCGCGATGCCGCCCCCGCCGCCGATTTCCCCGCCCACGAAGAAATAGAGCCAGGCCCAGCAGAAGAAGAGCGCGGCCGCGATCGCGGCGATGACGACTACGGTGACGATTTTTCCTTTCATGCCTTGAGTGTAGACCCGTCCATCCCTTTTGGCAACCTGGGGTTGTCGGATATCCCGCGCCCGCCGATTTCTGGCGATTTGTGACAACCTCACATACCGGGCGGGAAATCCGGGGTTATATTTAAGTGTATGAAAACGAATACCCAAACCACGGCAACGCGCCGTTCCGTCCCTGTTTTTCTTATCGCGGCCCTACTCGCCCTTCTTTCGGGCCCCCTCTCGGCCCAGTCGGCCTCCGGGCCCGACCTCTCGGCGGAACTCGCGACCCTGAAATCCCTCGGGTTCCACGTTTTTCCGCAGCCGGTCACGATAGACCCCTTCAACGTTCCGGCCCTCGCCGGGGGCACTCTTCAATCGAAATCAGTCCAGGGCAAGATCGTGCTCTTCAATTTCTGGGCCACCTGGTGCCCGCCCTGCAAGCGCGAGATGCCCACCATCGAGACCCTGTGGAACGCCCTGAAGGGGGACGATTTCACGATTCTGGCGATCTCAACCGGCGAAAAGAAAAATACCGTCGCGGATTTCATCGCGAAGAATAAATACACCTTCCCGATATACCTGGACGAATCGGGCGCCCTGGGCAGGGTTTACGCCACCCAGGGCATCCCGACCACTTACGTACTGGACAAGCAGGGCCGGGTCATCGCGGGAATAGTCGGTTCCACGGATTACGACAAGCCCGAGCTGGTGAAGGCCCTCAAGTCCATGGCGGCGAAATGATCCCCCCGGAAGCCGCCGCCGCGCCGGGTATGCTCGCCGCCCTCGCGGCGGGCCTTTTGTCGTTCCTGAGTCCCTGCGTGCTGCCCCTGATCCCGGTGTACCTTTCGTTCATTTCAGGGGAATCCGCCGCGGCCCTCGGCATGTCCCGTTCCCCCGCCGCGAAGTCGCAGGGAAGCCCCGCGGGAAAAGGAATACGCGCGGCGCTCCTCGTCCGCACCCTCTTTTTCGTGGCGGGCTTTACCCTCGTCTTCACGGTCCTGGCGATCGTCTTCGGCGGCGGAATGAGGTTCGTCGGGAGCTCGGCCTCGCTTTGGATCAACCGCGCGGCGGGCGTTCTCGTGGTCGTCCTCGGCCTCAATACCCTTTTCGACTTCATCCCCTTCCTCCGGGGAGAATACCGCCTCGCCGAACCGGGCGCCGCGGCCGGTACCGCCGGGGAAGGCAAGGCAAACCGGGCGGCGAGTCCCCTCAAGGCGACGCTCCTGGGCATGGCCTTCGCCGCGGGCTGGACCCCCTGCGTGGGACCCATCCTCTCGTCAATCCTGCTTTTCGCGGGTCAGGGCGGCGACGTCGCCCGGGCGGCCCTTCTTTTGGCGTCCTACTCCGCCGGGCTCGGCATTCCCTTCATACTGACGGGACTATTCCTCGACCGCGCCACGCCGGTCCTCGCCTGGTTCAAGCGGCACATGACCGCAGTAAAGGTCGCCTCGGGGATTCTCCTCGTCGCCTTCGGCGTCGCGCTCCTCGCGGGAAGCCTTTCGGGCATCACGGTCTTTTTCCTGAAGGCGGGCTATGCCATGGAGGAATTCGCCGAGTCGGGTCCCGCGTGGTTCCGTCCGGTCGCCTCCTTCCTCGCCCGCTGGCTCACCTTCCAGGGGGCCTGATTCCGGGAAGCCTTCAGGGCCGGGGCCGGGGAGCCCGGCGCCCGAAAGACGGGTGTTGCATTCGTCCCGATTAGGGGATAGTATACTGCAATATGCTGTATTACCTCGCCGCATCCCTCCAGAAGGTGTTCGGCCCCTTCCGCCTCCTTCAGTCGTACGCGGTCCTGATAATCATGGCCCTGTATACGGGCTTCGTCCTGACCGTCCTTCTCCTTCCCAGGCTTTACCGCTTCCTCCCGAAAGACAGGGGACGCGAATTTACCGTCAACGCCGAGGCCGCGGTGGGCAAACCTACCGGCGCGGGCTCGGTCTTCATAACCGTCTTCGCGCTCATCGCCTTCCTTTTCGCGCCGATGAACCTCGCCACCGTCGTTACGGTCCTCCTTACCTGGGTTACCATGCTGACGGGCTTTCTCGACGACCGGGCGGTGCATTCCTGGGGCGAGTACCTCAAGGGCGGCATTGACCTCTTCATTTCATTCGCCGCTTCCCTGGCGCTGTTTTACCTTTATTTCCACGGGGAGGTCCGCTGGTGGCTCCCCTTCGTGACCGGCGAGTTCGTCGTGCATCCCGCGCTCTATCTCGGCGTATCCTCCATGGTAATCTGGGTTTCGATCAACACGACCAACTGCACCGACGGCGTCGACGGGCTCTCGGGCACCCTCGTGCTCCTCGCCCTCAGCACCCTCGGCATCATCTTCTATTTCGTGCTTGGCCACGCGAAGATTTCCGAGTACCTGCTCCTGCCCCACCTGAAGGAAGGCGCGAGCTGGGCGGTGGTTATTTTCGCGCTTACCGGGGTGCTCATGGGCTACCTCTGGCACAACGCCTTCCCCAGCAAGGTGCTCATGGGCGACGCCGGTTCCCGGGCCCTCGGCTTCTTCATCGGCATGTGCGTCCTCGTCTCGGGAAACCCCTTCCTCCTCATCATGACGAGCGCCATGATCATGATCAACGGCGGCACGGGCCTTCTCAAGGTCGCCCTCCTCCGCTTCTTCAATATCCGCATACTCCACAATATCCGCTTTCCCCTGCACGACCACATGCGCAAGAACCGATCGTGGTCGCCCACCCAGGTACTCCTTAAGTTCATGATCATGCAGGTGCTGATCACCCTCGCGGTACTCGGCATGTTCTTCAAGATCCGTTAAAGGCGGATCCATTCGCTGAAACCCTGGCGGGCAGGCTTTTCAAGCTTGCCCCGCCGTGAAATTTCCGCCAGCCCGTCCTCCCCGCCACTGCGTACAACCCCTTGGATATAGATAAAATTGGACAGAATAGAGGTCCTCCCTTACAATGGGGGTATGGCCAAGGGGCATCCATGAAAATCAGATCCCAGCTGCTCGCCATCATCGGCATCGTCGCCACGGCCCTCGCCCTCGCCTTCGGCCTGTACGCGACCCTGAGCGTGGGCGTCGCCCGGATCGAGCGCGAACGGGCGCTCCTGGACGAGCTGTCCAAAAGCCTCTATGACGAGGCGGTATTTCTCGATTCCTTCTGGTTCCGCCCGCTGAACTTCGGCATGAACGAGTATGAAGCGGTCCGGAACCGTACCGACGGAAACTTCGTCGCCATATCCGAAATGACCTTCCTCAGGAAGATCAACCCGCGCATCGCCGAAGCCCTCGACCAGGTAGGGCGGATGAGCGAACACCTCCTCGAAAGAAGGACGAACTTCCTCGCCGCCATCGATAACTTCCTGAACGTGACCGAGGCGCTGGGAGGCATACGGGCGCAACTCAGGCTGGTCGATTATCCCGCCCTCGTTTTTTTCCAGTCCAGGCCGGGCTTCGGGAAGTACGTTCAGGTATCCGAGGCCCTCTCCTCCAGCCTTCAGATCATGGTGCAGACCTGCACGAACAGCGTCTCGATCATCACGGACCAGAACGACGTGATCGAGGAAGAACTCAATATCCTCAAGCTGCGATCTTTGATAATTTCCCTGCTCGCGGGCCTGCTTCTCGGCTCGGGGGGAATAATACTCGCCCTCAGGATCGCCCGACGGGTCGCCGCCCGGATCGAGACCCTCGAGGCCGCGCTCCGGCAGATCGGCGAGGGCAACCTGGCCCGGGAAGTCCGGGTGGCCGGCAAGGACGAGATAGGGGAGCTTGGCTCGCTGATGGACGAGATGCGAGTGAAGCTCCACGCCTCGGTGAGCGAGCTGAAGGATTCCTCCGCCCGCGCCCTCGAGCGCCGGGAGGATCTCGCGGGTTCCGTCGACGAATCCGGGGAGTCGATCTCCTCGATGAGGGGAGAGACCGGCGTGATCCGGGAGGCGGCGACCCGGCTCGGGGAGAACGTGGGAGAGTCGAGAAAGTCCGTCGAGAATATCGCCCGGGAGCTGGGCGTCATCATGGAGATGATCCACGCCCAGGCCGCGATGGTCGAGGAATCCACGGCCTCGGTTACCCAGATGGCGTCCTCCCTCAATTCGGTCAACTCGATCATGGAGCGCAACAAGCGGGGCACCCGGGACCTCGTGACGATCGCGGAAACCGGGGCGGAACGGCTCGGCGAGACCAACGTGGTGATCCGGGGCATCAACGACCACATCGCCTCGGTCCAGGACATGGCGACGCTGATAGACGGCATCGCCTCCCAGACGAACCTGCTCGCGATGAACGCCGCAATCGAGGCCGCCCACGCGGGGGACGCGGGGAAGGGCTTCTCCGTCGTGGCCGACGAGATACGCAAGCTCGCCGAGGCCTCGGCCGAGAACGTGAAGACCATCACCGCTAACCTGAAGGAAATTATCGGCAGCGTGCAGGACGCGGCCGAATCGAGCGAGCGGACCCTCGACTCCTTCAACGCGATCCGGGGAGAGATCCGGGACGTCAGCTCGAGCTTCGACGAGATACTCCGCGCCATCGCGGAGCTGAAGGAAGGCGGAAACCAGATCATGACCGCCATGGTCGAGCTGAACTCCTACACCTCCGAGATTACCGGAAAGGCCGGCGAGATCGAGGACGAAACGGGGCGCGTGTCCAGGGGTATCGTCGAGGTGGACGGCGCGGCGGGCAAGCTCGCGACGGCCAGCGCGGACCTTGAGTCCGGAATCGGCAAGATAGAGAGGGGCTTCGCCCGAGTCGCCGAAAGCGCCCGGGGAGTAGGCGACATAAGCGGGCGCCTCGAGGCGGAAACGTCGAAATACCGGCTTTCCGGGGACTGATTTTCCCCCGCGCATTGACAAACGGTTTCCCCATCAGTTAGGATTCCCCCAAGCCAATGACGGCGGCATGGCGCCCGCCGCGTGGTAACTACAATGGCGTAGGATCACTTTCAAGGAGGTTCCTATGGATGTAGTTGACTACGCGACGACGCTCAATACACTTACCGTAGGGCTCGATACCGTCTGGGTGCTTTTCACGGCATTCCTCGTCTTTTTCATGAATCTCGGTTTCGCCATGGTGGAATCGGGCCTCTGCCGCAGCAAGAACGCGGTGAACATCCTCGCGAAAAACTTCATCGTCTTCGCCCTCGCCTCGATTTCCTACTGGGTAATCGGCTGGGGACTCATGTTCGGCAACGGCAATCCCTTCGTCGGCCTCACCAACCTGCTGTTCGCCAACGGCGGCGTGGACGAGGGCTTCGACGCCATCTCCTGGACCCAGGTTCCCCTGTGGGCCAAGTTCCTGTTCCAGCTCGTCTTCGCCGGCACCGCCGCGACCATCGTCTCCGGCGCCGTGGCGGAACGCATCAAATTCCTTTCGTTCATCGTCTTCGCCGTCGTGCTCGTCGGCCTCATGTACCCCGTGAGCGGGCACTGGATATGGGGCGGCGGCTGGCTCCAGACCCTCGGGTTCTGGGACTTCGCCGGTTCCACCGTCGTCCACTCGGTGGGCGGCTGGGCGGCCCTCGCGGGCGTCATCATCCTCGGGCCCCGGCTCGGCAAGTACCGCGCCGACGGCACGGTCAACCCGATCATGGGCCACAACATGGCCCTGGTGACCCTCGGCGGCCTCGTGCTCTGGTTCGGCTGGTTCGGCTTCAACCCCGGATCCACCATGGGCGTCGGCGACGGTTCCGCCATCGCGCACATCGCGGTGACCACCAATACCGCGGCGGCCACCGCCATCGTTTCGGCCACGGTCGCCGCCTGGATCATGCTGGGAAAACCCGACCTTTCCATGATCATCAACGGCGCCCTCGCTGGCCTCGTGGCCATCACCGCGGGCTGCGCCTTCGTGAGCGTCCCCGGCGCGGCGATAATCGGCGCAGTGGCCGGCGTGCTCGTCGTACTCGCCGTCCCGACCTTCGACCGGTTCAAGCTCGACGACCCCGTCGGCGCCCTCTCGGTCCACCTCGTGAACGGCATCTGGGGAACCCTCGCTGTCGGCCTTTTCGCGATCGACGGGATCGCCGGCAACGCCACCGGCAACGGCCTCTTCGCGGGCGGCGGGCTTACCCTGCTCGCGCACCAGGCCGTCGGCGTGGTCGCGGTAGGCGCATTCACCTTCGCGATCGCCTTCGCCGTCTGGAGCGTCCTCAAGCTGACGGTGGGCGTGCGCGTGACCCGCGAGGAAGAGCTGGGCGGCCTGGACCGCGGAGAGCACGGCGCGGAAGCCTACGCGGGCTTCCAGATCATCGACTGACGGAGGTAAACCCATGAAACTGGTAGTTGCGCTTATTCAGCCCTATAAACTGGACGACGTGAAAAAGGCCCTCTTCGAGGCCAAGGTGACCAAGATGACCGTGAGCCCCGCCCAGGGCTGCGGCCAGCAGGCGGGCTATACCGAGGAATACCGCGGCACGATCACGGAGATAAACCTCCTGAAGAAGATCCGCCTCGACATCGCGGTGAACGACGACTACGTGAAGCCCACGGTCGACGCGATAATCAAGGGCGCCCGCACCGGCAAGATCGGCGACGGCAAGATCTGGGTGACGAGCCTGGACGAGTGCATCCGCATCCGGACCGGCGAAACCGGCGCGGACGCGATCGGCTGACCCTTCCCGGGAGCGGGAAGCCGAGACCCGGCGCGGAGTACGCTCCCCGCCCGGATCGACCGTCCCTCTACCGGCCAATCGCCCGGCATTTTCGATAACCGGCGCGGCGACGGATGACCAAGTCCGTCGCCGCGCCTTTTTTTCGCGTCGCCCTCGCGTCTTTTCAAAAAATTCCGTCCTGAAGGCTTGACGGATCGATTTCATGGGATTATGTTTTTGTAAACAGGTTTATATTATAAACTTGTTTGTTAAAATTGTCATTCAGGAGACCGATATGACCGAGAACGATCTTGTCCAGGCGATCGAGGATATCGCCGAACTCAAAAAAACCATCCGGGGAACCCTTAAAACCATGCGCCCCATCCTCATAGACCCCGTATTCGTCCCCTTCTCCCTGGCCGCGGCCCTGTTGTTTTCCCTGCTGTTCCTGGCCCTCCACCTGGTCATCGCGCGCTGGGGTTCCTTCGACGCCGTTCCGCTCGGCCTCAGGGTCGGCATCCCCGCGGCTGGAGTCGGCGTTTTCGCCCTTTCGGGACTCATGAAATTGCGTATCATCAACCGCGGCCTGCACCGCCTCGGGGTCGGGAAAACCCTTCGGGCGCTTTTCCGGGACCGGGAATTCCGCGGCCTTTACGTCCTGGTCGAGGCTGGCTTCCTCGGGGTCGCCGCGGTCGGCTGGAGGCTCGCCGCGGAAACCGGGAGCTGGGGCCTCGCCCTGCCGATCCTGGCCCTGTACATGGGCTTCGCCCTCTCGCTGTTCGCGCTGACCTTCGGGACGGCGGAATATTTTGCCGTCGGGACGGTCTCGGCGGCCTTCGGCCTCGCTGCCCTCGCCTTTATGCGAACCGCGCCGCTCCTTTGGCTCTCGGCGTATTGCGCGGTACTTTTCGTCGCGTACGCGGCGGCGATCACCCTCGCCAACCGGAAAGGAGGCAAGGCGCGATGAACAAAATCGTGCACGAGAGAAGCAGGCTGAAGCTTCTCGCGAAGCTCGCCACGGGGGCCGAGCGCATGACCTTCACGGAGCTCCGCGACGCCCTCGAAATGACCGCGGGCAACCTGAGCGTCCAGCTCAGGACCCTCGAGGACGCGGGCTACGTGTCGAGCGAGAAATACTTCGCGGACAACAAGCCGCGGACGGACATACGCCTTACGGAATCGGGCCGCACGGCCCTGATGGAATACCTGGACGAGCTTGAATCGTTGCTTGCCGGGCTGAAAGCCGGCGAAAGGAGTTGAGGATGATCGCGATTACCGACGTAACCAAGGTGTACGACACCGGCATGCAAAAGGTAGAGGCGCTCCGCGGGGTGTCCCTCGACATCGGCGACGGGGAGTTCCTCGCCCTCGCGGGTCCCTCGGGCTCGGGCAAGACCACCCTCCTGAACCTGATCGGCTGCCTGGACTCGGTGAGCTCCGGCGAGATCAGGATAGACGGCGAGCCCCTTTCCGCCCTCGGGCAAAAGGAGCGGAACCTCACGAGGCAGCAAAAGATCGGCTTCGTCTTCCAGAGCTACAACCTCATCCCGGTCCTGACCGCCCGGGAAAACGTGGCCCTCGCCCTCCAGCTCTTCCGCGGGTTGAAGGACGGGGAAATTTACGAGCGGTCCACCGAGATGCTCAGGGAAGTCGGGCTCGAGGGGCTCGAGGACCGTCGCCCCATGGAACTTTCCGGGGGACAGCAACAGCGCGTGTCCATCGCCCGGGCCCTCGTGAAAAAGCCCCCCCTGGTCCTCGCCGACGAACCGACGGCGAACCTGGACTCCCGCACGGGGGAGGAAATACTCAAGCTGATGGAATCGCTCAACCGGGCCCACGGGGTCACCTTCGTCTTCTCGACCCACGATCCCATGGTCATGAAATACGCCCGCTGCCTGGTGAAACTCCACGACGGCCAGATCACCGGGACGGAAAGGAGGGACTCATGACCTACGCGGGGATGGCCGCCCGGAACATTTTCCGGTACAAGCGGCGCAGCTTCATCACCGCCATCGCGATCGCCTTCGGGGTCATGATGACCATCGCGATGGACGGCTTGCTTATCGGGGCCGAAACCGATTCGGCGAGGAATATCCGGGACTACGAGACCGGGGACGCGAAAATCTTCCCCGAGGGCTATTTCAGGGACCGGCTTTTCCTTCCCTTCGATAAGTTCCTCGAGCCCTCGGACCGCGCGAAGATCGAGGCCGCCATGGCGGCGGACCCGGCGGGCAGGATTCCCTTCGCTCCCCGGACCGTGCTGTCCTGCGAGCTATACTTCGACGCCGAATACTTCGACGTGCCCGGTTCGGTTACCGCCCAGCTCGTGGCGGTCGACCCCGAGCGGGACTCCGACGTGTTCCGGGTCGAGCGCGCCGTGACCGAGGGCGACTGGCTCAAACCCGGCGACGGGGGCGTCGTGCTCGGCGGTTGGCTCGCCGAGGATATCGGCGCGAAGGTCGGCTCTTCCGTCAGCGTCGAGTGCAAGGGCCGGGGCGGGTTCTACCAGACCTTCGACGCCCCGGTGGTCGGAATCGCGACGACCGACGACCCCTACCTGAACCGCGCCTACGTTTTCATGGACCTTTCCCGGGCCGACGATCTCCTCGCCATGGAAGGCGCCGTGACGGAGTACTCCCTCCGGCTCGGGCCGCCCTCCGCCATAAACCGGCGAATCGCGGCCCTGGGCGCGGCCCTCCCCGGCTACGCCGACCGGATATATTCCTGGGACCGGGTCGCCGAGGACGCGGTGAAGCTCACCAAGGCGAAAAGCGGCGGCTCCAAAATTTACATCTTCTTTATCTTCGTCATCGCGGCGGTCGGGATTACCAACACGATGCTGATGGCGGTCATGGAACGGAAGGGCGAGATCGGCATGATGCGCGCCCTGGGCTACGGCTCGATCCGCATCCGGTACCTCTTCCTCCTGGAAGGCTTCGGGATCGGCCTCCTCGGCACGGCATTCGGCCTCGCCTTCGGGCTGCTCATCAACTGGTACCTCGCGACGACGGGCATCGACTTTTCCTGGATGCTCCGCGACACCGACGCGGGATACCGGCTCACCGGGATCATGCGCTCGGACTGGCACCTCAAGGGCATCCTGAGCGCCGTGCTCGGCGCCCTCGGCATCTCGACCTTCGTAGCCTGGTTCCCCTCGGGAAAGATACTAAAGTCGGAAGTGTCCGAAATACTGCGCAATCAGTAACTGGAGGCGGTCATGAAAATAATGAAAACGGCCTGGCGCAACCTTTGGAGAAGCAGGGGACGCACCCTCCTCTCGGCCACCGCGATCCTGGTCGGGGCCCTCGTCATCACCCTCCTTCTCGGGTTCGAGTCGGGCTTCGTGAGCGACATGGTGAACAACGTGACGGGTAACCTGACGGGTCAAATCCGCGTAATGGACGCGGCTTACGTGAAAAACGAGCGGGTAACCCCGCTCCAGTACTTCATCCCCGGGACGGGGAAGGCGATCGCGGCCCTCGAGTCCGTCCCCGCGGTCCGCCTCGCGACGCCGAAATCCGAGTTCGGCGTGTCGGTATACCGGAACGGGGAGCAGGTGCCCGTGCGCGCCCTCGGCCTCGACTTCGCCGAGTCCCCGGTGGTCACGGGTCGCAACACCACTCTCGCCTCGGGGAGGTACCCCGACGAAGGCAAGAACGAGATCCTCGTGAGCGCGGGGCTGGCGGACGAGCTTTCGATAAAGGCCGGCGACCGGCTCACCGTGCTCACCCGCACGGCGATCCAGGGAAGCAACGGCCGGACCTTCACGGTTACCGGAGTGCTGGCCCTCTCCGACATCAGCATGATCAACCGCGTCATCTTCATGGACTGGACACTCGCGGGGGACTTCCTCCGGATGGACCACAACGCCCTGCAGATCCAGGTATTCCTCAGGAAGGGCCTCGACGAGGCCAAGGAACTTCCCGCCGTCCGCGCCGCCCTCGAGGGCGCGGGATACGCCGCGGGAGAACTCGACGCGACCCCCTGGTACGACGTGAACGGCATGTACTCCTTCTTCAAGGTCGCCGACGCGATGTACCTGATCATCTCGGCGATATTCTTCGCCCTGGCGAGCACGGTGGTCATCAATACCACGATGATGTCGGTCCTCGAGCGGAGAAAGGAGATCGGCACCCTCGGGGCCCTGGGCATGGAGAAAAAGAGGATAGTCGCGCTCTTCCTCGCGGAGTCCGGCCTCATCGGCGCGATGGGGACCCTCGCAGGCACCTTCCTCGGCTTCCTCGGCGTTACCCTGATGGGAAAAATCGGCTTCGACGTGAACATGTTCGGCGGCTCCTCGCTCACCGGGTTCAACGTGTCCCAATACATTTACCCCGCCCTGGAAACCTATAAATATTTCGCCGTCGCCGCGATCGGCGTGGCGGTCACCCTCGGCGCGTGCTACCTCCCCGCCCACATGGCCTCGGGGATCGAGCCCGCGGAGGCGCTCCGCGACAAATGAGAGAGGAGATACCCATGATAAAGACAGACGCGCGCCCGCGAATCCGGGCGTCGGCCATCGCGACCCTGTTCGTCGCCCTCGCCGCGGCTCCCCTGGCGGCCCAGTCGGGCCGGGCCACGGCGGAATCCATCGTGAAACGGCTCGAGGCCAACCAGGTCTTCGATACCTCCCGGTTCGAGGCGCGGCTCTCCGTGACCAACAGCTTCGGGACCACGGACAACGACTTCACTACCTGGCAACGCAAGGGCGGCGACACCCTCGTGGAAATCACCACCGGCCCAGACCGGGGACAGAAGGTGCTTCGCCAGGGCCAGAACATTTACCTGTTCTATCCCGACGCCGACGAGGTGATCTGGCTCAAGGGCACGGCACTCAAAAACTCGATGATGGGGTCGGACTTCTCCTACGAGGACCTGACGAACGACAAGACGATCCTCGACCGCTTCACGGTAACCCTCGAGGGGGAGGAGGATTTCGGGGGGCGCCCCTGCTGGCGCCTTACCCTGGTCGCGAAGACGAGGGCCGAAACCTACGCGAAGGAGGAACTCTGGGTGGACAAGGCCCTCGACGTGACGGTTCACGCGATCCTCTACAGCGCCTCGGGCAAGGCCCTCCGCGACATGGTGTCCTCGGATATCCGTCCCGTGGGAGGCAAGAACCTGCCCTACAAGACCGTCATGAAGGACCTTCTCAAGAAGAATTCCACGACCGTCATGTCCATCGCCAAGGCCGAGATCGATATCCCCATCCCGGACAGGTATTTCAACCGTGAGGAACTCTCGTGGTAACCCCGGCCCGGGCCGCGACGCCCGGCCTCGCGGCGCTCGCCCTGGCGGCGCTTCTCGCCTTCCCCCTCGCCGCCGAGACGGTGGTCTCCGCCGAGGCGGCCGCTTCCGCCGGGGCCTTCGTTACCGAATCCGGGGTTTCCTCGGACGCTTCCCTCGCCGCGGGATCCCTCACGGTGCGGGTGGACACGGCGCGGAACGAGGCGGTGAAGGCATCGGGGGAATTCTCGATCGACGCCGCGCAAAACCTGACCCTCCGGAAGGCCTGGATGAAGGCCCGGCTCCCCTGGCTCGTCGAGGGCACGACGGGACGGCTCACGGTCGGCCTCGCGCCCCTGTCCTGGGGGAAGGGCTTCCTCTTCAACGCCGGCGACCCGATCTTCGGCGAGCTTCCGGCCATGGCCGGCCTTTCCGGCGGCGACTACCGCACCGCGACCGACTGGCTCGCCTCGCTCTACCTGCCCCTGGGGGATTTCAGCTTCGCCGAGGCCGTCTACCTCCCGCCGGTTTCCGACGGCGTCGGGACGCCGAAGGACCGCGCCGGGGGCAGGGTGCAGCTCGTGCCGTCCCGGGCCTTTCTCCAGTCCGTCGAAACCGGCTGGCTCCACGACGGGGCGGGGGCCGAGCGCGGCTACGTGGCGGCGGACGGCTCCCTTTGGGCCGACTGGTACGGCGCTGCTTCCTTCATCTCGGCGAACCCCGCGGCCTCCGTTTCGGGGAAGCCCGTCACGGGCGCGGACTGGTCCCTCTCCTTCGGCCTCTTCAGGATTCTGGATATCCCGAATTGGCCCCTTACCCTGCGGGCGGAGGGCCTCGCCCACCCCGGGCGAAACGCACAAGCCTGGTTCGGCCTCGCCTCCCTGGGCATTTCGGAGATCGCCTCCCTCGGCGTCCAGGGCATGGTCGCCACCGGCTCGGGGAACGTGTCCGACGCCATGCCTTCCGGGTCCGCGATCGCCGGCATTCTCGGGGAGTTCGTACCGCTGAAGGGTTTCAGCCTCTCGGGCCAGGTTCTCCGGGCGTACGCATTCCTTGGGGGAACTTCCTTTTGGGCGCTCAAGGCGGGGGCGAAGTACGAATTTTAGC
>QKCE01000172.1 GCA_003245785.1 Spirochaetales bacterium
AAGGGGTATTTCAATATGTTCAGCTATTCGATAATCGGAACCGGCGCGGTAGGGGGCTATTTCGGCGCGAGGCTCGCCAGGGCGGGCGCGACGGTCCGCTTCCTCGCCCGCGGCGATTACGAAACGGTCCGCGATAAGGGGCTCGAGATAGATTCGGTGGCCGGCAGCTTTACCCTCCCCGCGGTAGAGGTTTATCGCGAGGCCGCCGCGATGCCCCGAAGCGACGTAATCGCCGTAACGGTGAAGACGACCTCCAACCCCGCGCTCAAGGAGCTCCTCGCGCCCCTGGTCAGCCCCGGGACCGTCATCCTCATGATGCAGAACGGCCTCGGCATGGAAAGCGAGATACAGGCCCTGTTCCCGGAGTCCATCGTCGCCGGAGGACTTTGCTATATTTGCGCCCGGAAGGACGGGCCGGGGAGGATCGTGCACCAGGACAAGGGCAGCGTAACCGTCGCCGCCCTCGACGGGGTAAGCGGCGCCGGCACGCCGCCCCGCGTGGCGATCGAGGGAATCGTCCGGGACTTCGCGCTCGCGGGGGTAGCCGCGGAGGTTTCCGACAGCCTGGGCGCCGCGCGCTGGAAAAAACTGCTCTGGAACGTTCCCTTCAACGGGCTATCCGTGGCGCTTGGCCGCGATACGAGCGAAATACTGTCCAACCCCGCTTCCCGGCGGATGGCGCTCCGGCTCATGCACGAAGTGGCCCGGGGCTCTGCGGCCTGCGGGTTCCCCCTCGACGGGGACGCCCCGGATAAGATGATCGCCTACACCGAAGCCATGACTCCCTACGAACCCAGCATGAAGCTGGACTGGGACGCGGGAAGGCCCATGGAACTGGAAGCGATGTACCGGGCCCCCGTTCGGGCCGCGAAATCCGCGGGCGTGGAGCTTGGGGCCGTCGCGACCCTCGGGGACCTCCTCGAGTTCATGGAAACCACGAGGGCGTGAATGGCCCGGGCGGGCGACGGCGCCTTTTTTGCATATGCCGCGCAAAACGCCATAATTAAGGAATGGATACCTTCACCAATGGGCAAATTCTCGTAATCGCCCCGACGGACAAACAGATCGACGTTATGAATTCCGAACGGTTCGGCCAGGAATTGAACGACTTATTCGACGGGGAGCATGACGTTATCATGGACCTGAAGAACGTGATCTTCCTCGACTCGTCGGCCCTCGGGAAGCTCGTGCTCTTCCTGCGGAAAATCCGCGAATCACGCCGAAACCTCGTGTTCTGCAACATGACCGACGCGGTCGCCGTGCTCTTCCGCATGGTACGGCTCGCCCAGATAGCGACGACCGTGCCTACCCTCTCCGAGGCGTTCGAGAGCCTCGGCGCCAAGGCGCAGTGAACGGGCCCGCCGCCGCCGCGCGGCTCATCGACCTGGCGACGTCCCTCGAAATCCCCGTAATGGCGGTGGACGCCGAGACCCTGGGCATTATCGGCGCTTCCGACCCGGCCTTGCGGATATTGGGCCTGGAACGGCGCGATATCGGCGAGGTTCCGGCATCCTGGCTGTCCTTCCTTGACGGGGCCACCCTATCCGAGGTCCGCTCGTTCTCCCGGGAGGCGCGGGACGATTCCCGGTCCAGGCTCCGCTTCGCCGCCACGGGAACCTTCCGGGATTCCCTGCGCATCCGAATGACTTTCCTTCGCGCCCCGGATTTCCTCCCCGAAGGGACCCTCGCCGTCGGATTTGACCCGGATTCCGCCTGCCAAAGCGCGGACCGCGACTCGGAACGGCTGGCGGAACGGGAAATCGAAACCAGCGCCCGGATCCAGCGGACCCTTCTCGCCGGAAGCTATACCTTCGCTGCCCCGGGGGTTTCCCTCTCGGCGGAAACGATACCTTCACTGAAAGTGGACGGCGACTTTTACGATTTTTTCGAACTCGGGAAGGGTCGCGTCGATTTTCTGATCGGCGACGTAATGGGCAAGGGGGTTCCCGCGGCGCTGACCGCGGCGGCATTGAAGGCGGCGGTCGCGAAGGCGATAATCCGGGAGGTGGTCGCCCACGGGGAAGACGTCGACCCGGTCCGGGTACTGGCAGAAGCGGACAGGGCGATCTCCCCCGGGCTGATCGAGATGGGCCGCTTCCTGACTCTCTATTATTGCAGGCTCTCGGTATCCGAGGGCATTTTACGCTTTATCGACGCCGGGCATACCAGTTTCCTGTATTACGACTCCCGCCGGCAACGGTGCTGGCAGGCGAAGGGCTCGAACATGCCGGTCGGCTTCGCCGACGGGCAGCTTTTCCGCTCCTACGCCCTTCCCTTCCATAAAGACGACCTGTTCCTCTTTTATTCGGACGGCATTACCGAGGCGGAAAGCGCCGACGGGAGCCTTTTCTCGACGGCGCGGCTCATGCAGCTGCTCGCGGCGCACGGCGATCTTCCGCCCGAAGAGCTCGTGAAAAAGACGCTGTCCCTGGTTTTTTTCTTTTCCTCGGGGGGATTCAGGGACGACGCGACCCTGCTCGCCGCCAAAATCACGGGCGACACGCCGGAACCGGCGCGCCGTTACGAATCGGGTATCGACCGGGGCGACGAAAACCTCCTCGCGGGCGTACGGGAACGGTTCGTGTCCGATCTCGCCGCCGCGTGGCCCGGGGAGGACGACTCGGTCTCCACCGAATTTTCCGTGGCGATCCTTGAGTCCCTGGGAAACGTGATCCGGCACACCGAGGGCGAGGCCCGAATCGATTGGGAGATCAACCCTCGACGGATTACCGTCGGGCTTGAATTCGAGGGTAAGGAATACGACTGGTTCGAGAGGAAAGAGCCGGTAATCGAGGACTATCCGGAGCATGGCTTCGGGTCATGGCTCATATCCAGGTCGACGGAGTCCGTCCTCGTGCTTCGGGGGAAGGATGACGCCAATCGGATCGTGATAACGAGAGGTCGCGCATGAAACCGAAGGCGAATCCCCCGGTCGCGCTCAACGGGCGGGTATGGTGGCTGGGCAGCGCCCAGAACGACGATTATCTCCAGGAAAACTCGTGGCTCGTCCTCGCGGACGGCAGGGGAATCCTCGTCGACCCCGGACCCGTTTCCCGTTTCGACGAGATATTCCGCGCCTTTTCGGCGGTAAGCGGCCTGGAGAGCCTCGCGGCGATCGCGATTACCCAACCCGAGCCGGATGCCTACGCCAGCGTGCCCCTATGGGAAAGGGCAGGCTTTTCCGGCAAGATAATCGCCCATTGGAAAACCGCCCTCCTGTTGCCGAGCCTCGGGATACGTTCTCCCTTCCGTTACGTGCATCATGACGAAACGGACGAATCGGGCCAGCTCCTGGGGTTACGGTTCATTCCCCTTCCCCACGTCTGGTCCCCCGGCTCCCTCGGCCTGTACGATCCGCGGTCCGGGACCCTTTTTTCCGGCAATCTGTTCGGCGCCTTCGGCAAAAACGCCCCGCTCCTGGGGGAGCCCGCCTCGATCGAGCGGGTCGTCCAGTTTCACGAGACGCACGTGCCGTTCGGCGAGCCATTCGCCCGGACCCTGGACGCCATCGAGCCCCTGGGGGCGACGCTCCTCTGTCCCCAACACGGGAGCGCCCGCGCGGAGGATGTCGCGGAACTTTTCGCGGCGCTCAGGAAGGGGAAGTACGGCGAGCGTGCCGGGGACGGGGAGGATCGGGATTCCCCGGACAAAGCCGAACTGGAACTGCTCCGAAAGGAACACCTGCGGCTCCAGGAACATATGGTGCTCGGGAAGGACGATTCGATCGTGGATCGGCTCACGGGTCTCTACACCCGCGCGTACCTCGACGAGTTCCTTCCCTCTTTCGTCGAGGGAAACCCTGAGGGCGCCATCGCGAGCTTCCGGCCGGACGGCATGAAAGCCCTCGAGAGCGAGTCCGGCAAGGACGCGGCGGACGGGGCCCTGGGGCTTTTCGCCAGGATCGTGATAGAAAGCCGGAACGAGAATACCCTCGCCTTCCGCGATTCGGGTGCCTCCCTGATCCTCCTTTTTCAGGACGAGGAATCCGCCATACCCGAAATACTCAACCTCCAGAAAGAAATCGCCAATTCCCGGGCGTTCGCCCAGCGCGTGACCTCGAGCGGGGCCGTGGTCTTCTGCGCTGAATCCTCCGACCCGTCGGTGCTGACCGAAACGCTGCGGGAGCGAACCCGCGCCCTGGAGGGAATGGGACCGTCGAGCCTGTGCGTGAGCACGGAAGGATCGGCGAGCCTCAGGGAAGGTTCGCTCCTTCTGGTCGAGCCGGACCGGGCGCTCGCCCGCCTCTTCTCGGACTTTTTCGCGGCCCTCCGCTTCGAGGTCCGCGTAGCGTATAACGGCGAGGAAGCGCTGGCGGCGATAACCCGAAACCCGCCCGCCCTGGTCGTGTGCGAGGAACGCTTCCCCCGGTCGGACGTTTTCGCGGTACACGAGGCCTTCGCCCGGAGCACGGCTGCCAGCGGCCGGGCCTTCGTGCTATTGGCCGAGCGAAAGTCCGAGCGGCTCGTCAGGCGTTCCTTCGAGTCGGGCATTCGATACCTGCTCGAAAAGCCCGTCATGCTCGCGGAGCTCGAACAGCTCGCGAAGGCACTCTGGGAGGACGCCCTTGCGGAACGTTAACCAGCTCGCCCTCGTCCTTTTTTACGCCTTCCTGGCCATCGATACGGCCATACTCCTGGTAACCTGGCTAGTGAAAAGGGCTTCGAAGCGCCGTTGGCGGGTCAGGGAAGGGTATCTGAGAACGGCGGAACTGGTCCTCCGCGGCGCGGAATTCCCGGAACTCAACCTGCCGCGGCCCGAGCGCGCCCGTTTCCTGGAGGCGTGGAACTCCCTTGCCCTGGGCGTGGCGCCCGATGAACGGGCAATGGAATGGTTTTACCGCGCCACCGGGGACTGGGGCCTGCAAGGACGCGCGGACCGGCTCCTCGCGTCGCGCCGGTTCGGACGGCGCGCCGAGGGGATCAGGCTCCTCTCCAACCTCCCGGGGGACCGGCGCGCGGAAACCATCCGCCGAAGGCTTCCCCGGGAGGGTAATCCCCTGATCGCCCTCCGACTGGTGGTCGCCGCCCTGGAGTCGGAACCCGACGGCTCGATGGAGGCGATCGTATCCTGCTTCCGCCGCCAGGACCCGGGCACGAGGGAACGGATACTGGCCGTGCTGGAAGCCAATCCAGCCGTCCCGGCGGAATGGTCCGGGCGACGGCGGGATAGCGAGGATTCGGACGAGCGGCTCGTCCTGCTCGCCGCCATGGCGGCGAGGCCCTTCGACTGGACCCCCGGCTTTATCGCGAAATGCCTGCGGGATCCCTCGCCCGCGGTCGTCGCCCTGGCGACGGCCCGCGCCTCGGGCCTGTGCCCGGGCGAAATCGACCTCGAATGGGCCCTCGCGTCGGCCGACCCGGGTACGGTCGCCGTGGGGGTCAACCTTTCGCTCCCGCGGGAGGCCGTGCCGGACAGGGAACGGGTACGCTCCCTTTTCGGGAACCCGTCCACGCGGGAACCAACCGTGGAAGCCCTGAGAGAACGGGTAATCGGGAACGGCCGCTATCTCGACGCGTTTCTCGAGTGGTACGCGACCGCTGATTCGGCCGATGAGCGGAGCGGGTGGGCCGAGGTTCTCGGCATACGGGCGGAGTATTTCCTGCACCGGCTGGATGGCCGGTACGGCGAAAAATCCGCGGCCCTCATCGCCGACATGATTCCCCTGGGCTTTTCGGCCGACGTGATCCACTTCCTGAACGGCAACCGCAACCCCGCCCGGGAGGAGCGCCTCAGGGAAATTCTCGCCCCCGTGCTCGAGGGGAACCCCGCGTTCAGGACCCAATGCGGCCGCTTCCTCGACCCGGATATCCGGGCGCGGTGGAACGTGCCGGAACCGGAGGCGCAGGAACGGCGCGAGCGGGTTTTCGCGACGATCCGCGAGCGCCTCGCCCTGGGAACGGTCATGCTCGGCGCCGTTTTGGCGCTGCCCCTGACGTACCTTTTCGCGAGCCGCCGCGCCTTGCCCTTCCTGCGGCCGGGCGAGCTCCTGGCGGGCTTCATCCTCCACGTCCAGAATTTCTTTCTCGCCTACACCGTCGCCATCAGCGCGGTATATCTCGTCCTCATGCTGCTTTCCCGCGGCGGCCTCGCGCGGCAGCGCCATGAATGGTCCCTCGCGGACCGAAAGTTCCTCCAAACCCCGGGGATACTCCCCGCGGTCTCGGTCATCGTCCCGGCCTATAACGAAGAGCTCACCATCGGGCAAAGCGTGCATTCCCTGCTCGCCCTCAATTACCCCGACTTCGAGGTGATCGTCGTGAACGACGGCTCTTCGGACGGCACCTTCCGCGCCATGGTCGAGGGTTTCGGGATGAAGCGGATCGACGGGGGCGCGAGGCTCCCGATAGGCACGGCGCCGGTCACCGGCGTGTACCGGAGCGCGACCGAACCGAACCTGTACCTTATCGATAAAATGAACGGCGGGAAGGCCGACTCGCTTAACGCGGGAATCGGGCTCTCCCGGAACCCCTACGTGTGCACCATCGACGCCGACAGCCTCCTGGAACCGGAAACGCTCCTGCGAATGCTCTTCCGCACCATCGTGACGGGACGGGAAATCGTCGCCTGCGGCGGCAACGTGATCCCGGTCAACGGTTGCGAAACCCAAAAGGGGACCCTGGTAGGCATCCATTTTCCCCGCAACAAGTACGCGAGGTACCAAACCATAGAGTATTTGCGGTCCTTCATCGCCGGCCGGGTCGGGTGGGTCCAGCTCGGATCGCTAATCATCATATCGGGAGCCCTGGGCGTCTTCTCGCGGAAACGCCTCCTGGAAGTCGGCGGCTACCTGACGGGCAGGACGCCCCTGGGTCGCGATACCGTCGGAGAGGACTTCGAGATCGTGATACGCCTCTCCCGCCGCATGCGGGAGCTCAAGGGGAATTTCCTCGTGGATTACGCCCATAACGCGAACTGCTGGACCGAGGTCCCCGACAACCAGGACGACCTGATCGCCCAGCGGGACCGCTGGCACCGGGGGCTCATGGAAAACATGATCTTCCACCGCGGTCTCCTGTTCAACCCGCGCTACCGCCAAACCGGCCTCATCGCGATTCCCTACTACTTCGTCTTCGAGCTGATAGGTCCCTTCCTCGAGGCGATAGGGTACCTGATAATGTTCGCGGCCTTCTTCCTCGGGCTCCTCCCCCCCTCCTCCGTGCTCCTCCTGTTCGCGATCATCGTGCTCCTGGGGTTGATGGTGTCCGCCGCGGCGCTCCTACTTTCGGAACGCGGGGTCGTATATTTCCAGGGCCGCGAGTTCCGGGAGATTATCCGGTACTGCCTCCTTGAAAACCTGGGCTACCGCCAGTTCATGGGCCTGTTGCGCCCCGTGAGCTCCGTGGGCTTCCTCTTCGGCAAGCGGGGGTGGCGCAAGTTCGCCCGCCGCGGCTTCGTTACCAGGGCGACCGAGGGGGAAGCGGGAGCCGCGGGAACGGGCCCGAGAAGGGAGGCCCGGCCATGAAATTCCGCGAACGCCTGCAGTATTTCCTCGGGGTGATACCCCTCGTGATGCTCGCCTCCCTCGTCGCGTCCTTCGCGCTTTCGGGGTTTTCGCCGAAACCGGTCGCCGGCGCCGGGGGCTTTCCCGACCCGTACTGGCTTTCCCTGAATCCGGTCCCCGCGGCAGGGTTGCTGCGGGTAGCCGGATCGGGCTCGCGGGTAATCGCGGGCCCGGGGGATATCGGCGCCGACGGGGACCGGCGGCCCGAGCCGGATATCGCCGCCCTGTTCGGCATCGAGCCCTCGCCCTGGAGCGGCCGATACGTGCGGGCCGGCGAAGGCGCCGGGAGCGGCCTTTCCCCCGCGATGAAGGCAGCCCTCTCCCTTCGCGGACCGGAACGGGAAGGCTTGCCCTGCCTCGCGTTTCTCGGGCCGGGCGGGCGCGCGGTTATACTTGAACCGACGGCGGATTTCGACGGCAAAACGCCGCTTTTCCGGCTGAACGGAACCAAGGCGCTGCTCAACGGCCCTTTCGCGGTCAACGTGCCCGCGGCAGGCCACGGCACGGGGGAAACGGCCCGCGAAATAGGGACCATCGACCTTGGGCTGACCGACGAGGGGAAAGCCAAGCTGCGCGCCGCCGGCATTCCCGACAGGATACCCGCGGCGATCGAGAGAATCACGCCGAGGACGAACACCCTCCTCCTGAACGCCGATATCGCCGGCTTCCCGGCTGGGACGGGCGCCGCGCTCGACCCCGTCAACGAGTGGTACCGCTCCAGGTTCGCCCTCTATTTCCCGGGTTCCCTGGAAGAGGCGTATTGGCGGGCGTACGCGCCGCTCGTCCGCTCCGAAACCGAAGGCGCGAAAACCCGGCTTACCGCGGCGGGCGCCCCCGCGGAGCGAGGGGATTCGGCGCGAGGCGCCGCCCCGGGATACCGCTTCCGGGTGGATTCGCGCCGAATGTGGCGGGAATCGGAAGGAACGGGGTGGGTTCCCTTCACGGTCAAGGGCGTGAATCTCGGAAGTTCCCTGCCCGGGAGGGGTTTTACCGAATTCTCCCGGGACGAAGCCCTGTATTGGCATTGGTTCGCCCTGATGCGGGACATGAATCTCAACTCCATACGCGTCTATACCCTGTTCCCCCCGGAATTCTATCGCGCCCTGGCGGCCTTCAATCGGGCGAATCCGGGGAGGGAACTTTGCCTGCTCCAGGAAATTTGGCCCGAGGAAGCCCCACCCGGCCACAACCTCCTGGACGCGGTATATACCGCGGCATTCCATCGCGAAATCGAGTACGCAATTACCGCGATCCACGGCGCCGGGAGCGTTCCTGAACGGCAAGGCCGGGCCTCGGGGTACTACGATACCGACGTTTCGCCCTGGACCGCGGCCTTCCTCGTGGGACGGGAAATCGAGCCCGACGAGGTATTGATGACGAATACCCGGAACGAGGGGTACAGCTACGCGGGCCGTTGGCTTTCCGCGACCGGGGGAAGCCCCACCGAATCGTGGCTGGCCGCCGCCTGCGACAAGGCCGCGTCATACGAAATAAGCCGATGGGGCGAGGGCCGCCCGGTATCGGTGATCAACTGGCCGCCCCTGGACCCGGTTCCCCACTGGGTCGAGTGGCGCGCCCCGTGGCTCGCCGGTAAATCCCCTGAAAACGACAAAGCCGAGGTGAACGTCGACCGTATCGACGTCAGCCCCGACTTCCTGCCCGGGTTTTTCTGCTCCTGGCATATCTACCCGAACTATCCCGACTTCATGGTGTCCACGCCCTGGTATTCCAAATACCGCGACGGCGGGGGCGAATTCCGCTACGGCGGTTATCTTAGGGAATTGCGCATGTTCAACGGGCGCTACCCCGCCCTCCTCGCCGAATTCGGGCTTTCCACGAGCCTGGGAACGGCCCACGTCGCCCCGGACGGGCTCGATCACGGCGGGGTCGCGGAGGAAACCCAGGGACCGGGGTTGATCCGTATGGCGAAGGCCGCGCTCGCGGAGGGTTTCATGGGTACGGTAATCTTCGAATGGGCCGACGAATGGGCAAAGCAAACCTGGACGACCGCCCCCTTCATGATTCCCTTCGGCGGGCACCAAGCCTGGCATAACGCCCTCGATCCGGAGCAGTACTACGGCATCGTCGCCATGGACGCGCGCGTCGCGGGGGAGACCGTCGCGCCCGCCGTCGACTCAGGCGCCGCGGCCGTATCGCGGCTCGGCGTCGGGGGAGACGCGGAATGCCTCGAGATCGCCATCGGGAGGGACGGGGGTTGGGGCGGCGTATCGGGTACCCTCTCGATCGGGTTCGACGTGTTCGACCCCGGTGCCGGACTCCGCGTCCTCGACGCGAACGCGCCGGAAAGCGCGCGGGGCCTCGAATTTTTGCTTGAAATTCGCCTACCGGTCCCGGAAGACGGCAATATCGCGGCCCGGCTCCTGGCGGCGGACACCTGCAACGTCGGAAAAAACCGCTTCGCCATTTCGGGGGCCACGCCGCGCGCGTTCGAGGAAGTGCGTATCCTGGTAAACCGCGAAACCGTGGACAGCCTGGGCAGGCTCAGCGACCCGGTCGAGACGGACCGGTCCGCGATTCTCGCCGGAATCCGGGGCGTATCGACGGGGGGGAACGTCCTCTCGGCCCGAATTCCCTGGGCCATGCTGAACGTAGCCGACCCCTCAAGGGCCCTTGTCTTGGACGACCCGGGGACCTACGAGGCCTGGCCGGGCACCGACGCGCTGAAGGTTTCCGAATCCCGGGGCATAACGCTCATTGGCGCCTTCGAGGGCTCAATCGGCGGGCTTCCGACGACGGATTGGTTCCCCCGGCAGGACGGGGGGTTTGCCGATACCTGGTACCATGAATTCGCGAAATGGGAACGCCCCCGTTGGGTCGCGCGGCAAAAGCCGGCGGTCGGGAATCTTTCCGCGTTCTTCGGGACCTATTGAGGGTTTACCGGGCTTTCGGGCTCATTTCTCGCCGACGTACTTTTCCATGACGATGTCGATCCCGGGGTAGTCGAGGCCCTCCATGTCCCGGATAAGCGCCGAGAGGTCGAAGGAGACGTCCCGCGTCTCGTGGGAAAGGAGCCCGTCGGGGGCGATGTCGATAAGGCCGTACTGGGCGATCGCCCGGGAACCGTCCCGGACTTCCGCGCGGGAGGCATAGAGCATCGGGGTATTGAAGGGCATGCTGACCGAGCCGAAATTGAATACCGACACGCCGTTGTGGCTGAAGCATACGCGGTAATGGGTATGTCCGCAGGCCATCACGTGGCCCCTGGCGCCCTTGATCGCCGCGTCCATCACCTCGGCGGTAATGCCCGGATGGATTGCCTGGCTGTAGGACGTGGGCGAGCCGTGGCAGCAAGTCATGCCGGAGTCGGCGAGGAAGGGCGTCCGGTCGTACTTGAAGCTCGTGTCGGCGGACTCGATGGCGGGGAACGAAAAGTACCGCGAAACGGGCCGGGCGAGCAGAAAGGCCCGGTCGGTCTCGTCGAGCCGGTCGTGGGCGAAGTCGCTCATCCGGCGCACGAGGAGCTCGTGCTTGGTGGGGGGGATCACGTCGGAGGTGTCGTCGAGCCCTTCCCGAAGCCAGTCGTCGGTATTGCCGAGTATCCAGGCCGTGGGGTGGAGGGTCTTCAGGAGCTCGAAGCATTCCTTGGGCCGAGGGCCCGTAACCACGAGATCCCCGAGAAATACGACGAAATCGGGGGCAGCCCGTTTCATATCCGCCACGACGGCCTCGAAGGCGAGAAGATTTGCGTGAATATCCGATATTACGGCGATCTTCATCAATCCCTATTGTAGGCCATCGGATGTGGGGATTTCCAGGAAGACAGGGCATCGGCCTTTAAAAAAGAAAAACCGTGCGGTTTTCTCCCGAAACCGCACGGTAATTCCGTTTCTCACTTCTCACACCAGTCCGGAAATGACTGATAGGTTTATAGTACCGCTGTTAACCCTATGCGTCAAGCAAAAAAACGAATATAAATGCATTTTTATTCATCATTACTGTATAAATATCAAGTTGGTTGGGATATTCAACTCGATGTATCCATGGATAGGCGCCACCATTCCCATTCCGCGACCGGGGCGGCGCCCAGGGAGCGATAAAAGGCCTTCGCGCTCTCGTTCCAGGACAGTACAGACCAGTCCACGCGGTGGCAGCCCGTCTCCTTCGCCCGCTCGGAGACCCGGGAAAGGAGTGCCGAACCGCATCCCCTGCCCCGGAAGGCGGGGCGAACGAAGAGGTCCTCGAGATAGACACCCCGACGGCCCCTGAAGGTCGAATAGGTATAGTACCAAAGCGCGAAACCCGCCACCGTCCACTCCCCTCCGTTCGGGCCGTCCACCGAGCATTCCGCGATCGCGGCGTCGAGAAGGCCCGTCCCGAACAGTTCCCGCTCAAGCTCAGCTTCGGGACACTCGAACCGGTCGAGAAGGTTTTCGTATTCCGCGAGCTCGCGGACGAGAGCGTGGAGAAGGGACGCGTCGTCCCGGGTAACGGGGCGGACCCGAACGGTACCCGCCGCCGCCGCGCTCACGCGAGGGTTCCCGGCCTGGCGGCGCCCGCGAGGGCAGAGGGATCGCCAGGGGATGCGGCGCCGCAGAAACTTGCGGAACCGCAAGACGCGCAAAGCGCGGGCCCGCAGGACGACCCGCTTCCCGCGTCCTGCGCGGGGCCCCCGGACATGAACTCGTACCAAAGCCGGAGCTCGTCGGCGAAATAGGCCTCCGCCTCGTCCCGGGCCTTCAGCTTCATGACCCGGGCGGCATCGTCCAGTTCGTGCCAGTCGAAGGAAAAGCCGGCTTCCTTCACCCACCCGAGAAACCCTTCCGGGCCTTCGGCCTGGTACGCGTTCCCGCGGAATTCATCGTCCGTCGCGCACCGTTCCAAAAACGATTTTGCGTCACTCATCGACATACGAGTCCCCCTTGTCGTCGGTTTGGTTCAAGGCTTTCGGCAGAATGCCGTATCTTTTCGCGCGCAGGCCCATGACCCGCTCGGTAATGCCGAGATTCTTCGAGGCCCGGCTCAGGTTCCCGCCGGTTTTCCGCAATTCTTCCTCGATAATCCCCTTCTCCAATCCCGCCATGATCTCGGGCAAGGTACCGGAGCCGGAGCCCTCCATTTCCTTCTTCCCCGGGCCCTGCAGGCTCGGCGGAAGCTGGTAGGCGTGAATAACCCCGTCGGAGCTGAGGATCACCGCCCGCTCGATGCAGTTCTCGAGTTCGCGGACGTTTCCGGGCCAGTCGTGGGACATGAGGAGGCTCATGGCGGGCGCGGAAATCCGCTTGATCGTCTTCCAGTGGGCCTTGGCGAATTTCGCGGTAAAGTGGTCCGAAAGGAGGACGATATCGGTTTTCCTTTCCCGTAAGGGGGGGACCACGAGGGGAAATACGTTCAGCCGATAATAGAGGTCTTCCCGGAAGCGCCCGGCGGCGATAAGGGCCGAAAGGTCCCGGTTGGTCGCCGCGATAACGCGGAAGTCTACCCGCACGCATTCGGAGCCGCCGACCCGCTCGAACTCGCGCTCCTGCAGGACGCGGAGGAATTTGCTCTGGAGGGAAAGGGGCATTTCCCCTATCTCGTCGAGGAAGATGGTCCCGCCGTTCGCGAGCTCGAACTTGCCCTTCCGCCGCTCCGTGGCGTTCGTGAAGGCGCCCTTCTCGTGGCCGAAAAGCTCGCTCTCGATAAGGCTTTCGGGAATCGCCGCGCAATTCAGCTTCACGAAGGGCTTGTCCGCCCGGGGGGAACCGAAGTGGATCGCGTGGGCGATGCGCTCCTTGCCAACCCCGCTTTCCCCGAGAAGGAGCACGGTCGCGTTCGTGCGGCACACCTGCTCGATCTGGCCGTAGAGGTCGCGCATGATCTTCGAGTTGCCGATAACCCCCTCGGGGGCGTGCCGGTTCTGGAGGGCCGTCTGGAG
>QKCE01000328.1 GCA_003245785.1 Spirochaetales bacterium
CATGACCAGCCATACCAGCGGGTACATCTGCACCACTGCGAAGGCAACGAGGAAAGCCAGGAGCAACGTGGCGCCGACCCCGCGACCCCGCGAGGATTCCTTTTTGTTCAGCATTTTCATTACGCGTTCACCTCGTCGGGATTCCGGAACGTCCGTTGGAGAACCAGATAAAAGACCAGGCATTCAATGACCAGGAATACGGCCATGGTGCTGCCGTGGCCGAACAGCCTTCTCGTGAAGATCGTGTTGTACATCAGCGTGCTGGGTACGTCGGTCAGGGGATTCGGTGCCCCGCCGGTCATCACGAAAACCAGATCGAAAAACTTGAGGGATCCCAATACCGCGAAAACGAGACAAACCCGCAGTATGGGCCTGATCATGGGAATCGTGATCGAGAAGGCGGTTCTGACCGCGGAGGCGCCGTCGATGACCGCCGCCTCGAAAAGCTCCTCGGAAATTCCCTTGATCGCAGCGTACATAAGGAGCATGTGATACCCGATATATTGCCATACGACGGGCATGATGATGCTGATCAGCGCCGTATCCTTCGACGCGATCCAGTCCTTTTTCAGCGCGGAAAGGCCCAGTTGATCGAGAAGCGCGTTCAGTACCCCGAAATCGGGATTGTAAACCCGAAGGAACATGACCCCGATGGAGGCCGAGGAAATCACGACGGGAATGAAGTATACCGTCCGGAAAAACTTTTCGCCCCTAACGCCCTTGGCCAGAACCAACGCCAAAAGCAGCGCCATGGGCAGTTGGAAAAGCACCATCAGCAAGGCCATCAAAAGCGAATTGACTATGGAATTATTGAATTTCATCCCGTAGAAATCGGTGATGAAGATGTCTTTAAAGTTAGCCAGCCCGACGAATACCGCCTTGCCCAGGCCGTCCCACTTAAGGGTACTGTAATAGACGGATTGTATGATCGGCACGAAGCCGACGATGATGAACAGGACCAAGGCCGGCAGCACGAATACCGCTATCGCTTTCCTGTCTCCAAAGACCCGTTTCATTCTTCCTCCCGGATGGAAAGGGGGCGGAGGGAAACCCGCCGCCCCGATAAACCAAAATCCTTACTTGGTTTCCGATATTCTCTTCTGCAGCTCTTCGGTGTATTGCTTCGGGGTGGAAACCCCGGCGAAGAAGGACATAAGCGAACCGAACATGGACTCCGTGTCGTTACCGCTCAGCATCTGATCCCACCAGTAGGAGAAACCTTTTGCAGAGGCGGAAAGCGAGCCGATTTTCACGGCCAGGGGATTCATCGCGGAGACATCGCCGGGATCGCCAAGCCAGGCGCTGGATCCGGAGCCCGCGAGGAAGGCGGCCTTGGCCATGGATTCCATGAAGTACGTATAGACCGGCCATACCATCTCCTTGTCCTTGACGTCAGCGTTGATGAAGAAGGTTTCTCCGGAACCGCCGTGCCATTCGTCTATATTGCCCTTTCCCCCGGGAATCGCGGGGAATTTTATCGGGCTCACCTTACCCTTGACCTGAGAATTCTCGCCTTCGATCTGGCCGTTTACCCACGCGCCCATGAAGAGCATGCCGGCCCTGCCCGTGAGGAACAGGTTGACCGAGTCGTCGTACGACGTTCCCATAAAGTTCGTCCCGAAAGCGCCCATGTCGATAAGCTGCTTCAGCTTCTCCGAGGCGGAGACGAAATCGGGCGTATTGAAAGGGCCCTTTTTGCTGAGCGCGGCGTTCATCGCGGTGGCGCCGGCTATACGCATATCCAGGATTGCGCTCCAGAACATGGCGGGCCAGCGGTCTTTCGCGCCGAGCGATATGGGGATGATCCCCTTCGCCTTAAGCGCCGTGACGGCCGACAGCAGCTCGTCCCAGGTCTTGGGGGCGCTCACCCCGGCCTTTGCGAGAAGGTCGTCGTTCACGTACAGCTGGGCGGTCGAAATGTAAATCGGGAGGCCATAGAGCTTGCCGTCGAAGGTAAAGTTTTCGGTCGTACCGGGAACGATCTTTTTCAGCGTCCCGTCCTTCGCGAGGTCGTCGAGGGCAAGGACCCTCTTACCCTCGATGAAGGGCTGCGCCGCCCCGCCGCCCCACCAAAAGAAGATATCCGGCAATTCATTGGCCGCCCCGGAAACGGGAATCTTCTGCTTGTACGCCTCGCCGCCAGAACCGATGTGATCGATCTCGATATCGGGGAATTTCGCCCTGGTCGCCTCCAGGGCCTCGTAAAACGCGATAGACCCGCTATCCTGCGAATTGGGATCGGCGAATTGCGACCACATCGTGATCTTCTTGGCCGTTTTCTTCTCCGAATCCTGCTTTCCGCTTGCGCAGATCCCGGACACAGTGATTGCCGCCATGGCGATAGTGAGCAATCCATTTCGAATTGTTCTTTTCATAAAGCCCGCTTAGCCTCCTTGGTAACGTATGTTAAGGTTAGTATGGGGCCGGTTTTTTCCCCCGTGAATGGAGGTTCTTTACCAAAAGATTTAAGATCGTTACCCTTTTTACAGCGCCGGAATCCTGACGGTCACGGTCGTACCCTCGCCCAATTCGCTGTCGATCGCAAGCCCGTAGTTTTCGCCATAGAGCGTATGGATCCTTCTGCGAACGTTATTGACGCCGATTGAATCGCTTTTGCCGATATCCTCGGAGGCCATTTCCTGATTCAGAACCCGCAATTGATCTTCAGTCATCCCGACTCCGGTATCCTCTATGCGCAAGATTAAGGTTCCCGAATCAAGGGCGGAAGAAACGCGTATTTCGCCGTTTCCGTACGCGTGTTCGATACCGTGATAAATCGAGTTTTCTATGAGCGGCTGCAGGATAAGTTTCGGCACTAATAGCCCCGAAGTTGCGGGGGCTATTTCGAAGTTGACGGTCAACCGGTCGCCGTACCGGTATTTCTGGATTCTTACGTAATTGCTAAGGCTTTGAATTTCGTCGTTAAGGGTAACCGATTCCTTTCCGTCAATGGTGGAACGGAGCAAGTCGCCGAGGGCCTTCACCAGTTCCCCGATATTTTCCGCCCCCTGGGACCTCGCGAGCCAATTAATCGTATCGAGGGTATTGTACAGAAAGTGCGGGTTGATCTGCATGCGCAACGAGCGCAATTCGGCGTCCCGCTTCATGCCCTGCTCCGCGTACACTTTCTCGACGAGATCGTTTATGTCGTCCGCCATATCGTTGAACGCCTTACCGAGCATGCGGGATTCGTCCCCCGGCAGTTCCGGGCAACGCGCGGCGAGGTCCCCCTTTCCGAAACGGGAAATTGTGCCGGCGAGGGTCATAATCGGTCGCGTAACGCCGAACGCGACTATCCAGGCGACGATCACGTAAAAGGGAATGAGAAGGGCGCAGGAAATCACGATGGTCCGGCGCAATTTGATGATCTCACGCTGATACCGGTCGACGGGTACGCCGGTCACGATACTCCAGGCGTTCGAAAGCGGGGCGCTGCTGGCTACGTATTGGCTTACCCCGTCCACGCGGCTGATCCCGAAACTATAATTACCCGGGGGCGTATCGACGAGACCCGTTTTGGAGCC
>QKCE01000305.1 GCA_003245785.1 Spirochaetales bacterium
CGGGGAGGGCTGGGTTTCGTCCAGCATGAGGAACACGTCGCCGACCCGGGCGAGGCGGTCCGCGACGGTGAGGATCATGAACCGCCGCTTTTGCACGAATATGCGCTTCACGAAGGTCTTGAGGAGCTTCATGGCGATGGCGGGGTTCCCCATCATCAGCACCTCGAAGTTCGCCTTGTTGAACTCCAGGGCGATCACGTCGTCGTAGGCGATGGCGGTGGCGGACCGGGGGGAGTTCTCGAGGATGGCCATTTCGCCGAATATTTCGGAGGGCTGGAGGATGTCGAGGTTCTTCTCGAAGCCGTTGACTATCTTTATCAGCTGGACCCGGCCGCTCTGGATGAGGTAAAAGCAGTCGCCGGGCTCGAATTCCGAGAAGATGACCGAGCCTTTGGGGAATTTCTTGGCGAACCGCGAAAACGCGGCAAATACGTCGCTCATGGCTCAGCCTCCGCACTCGGCGTACAGTTCTTTGATTTTCGGGACGAGGTTCGGGGTCGCCATGGAAAGCGCCTTGCCGAAGAACGCCTTCGCCTTGTCGGTCTGGTTCATTTCCCTATAACTCAAGCCCATATACATGAGAACCTCGGCCACCTGGAGCGATTTCGGCTCCTTGCCCACGTATACCGTGAGAAGCTGGAGGCACCGCACGTATTCCTGCTGTTCGTAGAGGCAGCGTCCCGCGCCGGCGTAAGCCTTTCCCAGGACGGGCGAATCGCCGATCTCGATGATCGAGTGGTATTGCTTGTAGGCTTCGTCCCATTTGCCCTGTCCCGCGAGCCCTTCGGCCAAGGTGAGGGCGAGGTTGGGGTCGTTTCCCACGGGGCCGCCGGTTTTCCGGGCCGGTTCCGAGGAGGGTTGTCCCCGTTCCGCCGCTGTGCGCTCCCCGAAGCCGTGGCCGGGGGCCGCCTTCGCCTGGGCTATCTGCTTCATCTCCATGACGTGCTTGCCGGTCGGGAAGAGCCGGAGATACCGGATCGCGACCTCGGCGGCGGCGGCCACCTGTTGGGAGTTGTAAAAGCAGGAGGCGACGGAGTACATGCCGTCGTCGGGGTTCGTCTGTTCCGCGCTTTCGAGGAGTGACTCGATCTGGCGATGGATATGCCTGAGCTGATTCGAGAAGACCTTCAGCATCTTCATGATGATGCGGGTATTTTGCTGGACGAAGACCTCGAATTCGGGGGTGGAGAAGGCGAGGCAGATGGAGTCGGTGATGACCATGACGCTTTCCTCGCGGGGAAAGTGGCCCAGGGCCGACTTTACGCCGAAAAACTCGCCTTCGCGGATGTATTCGGTGATCTGTTTACCCGTTTCGATATCGGTAGAGGTGAGCGCGATCCTTCCCCGCTGGAGGAGAAAGACGCGGTCGTCGACGTCACCGGCGAAGTAGATGACGGAGTTGGGTTTGTATTGTACGGCTTTCGGCATCTTTAACCCTCGTAACGACGAAACTCTGTTACGCCAAAGAATTATAACATGAATTATGGCCAATAGTCCAATTTTTTGCTAGAGTGTCCGGGTATGATAGACCTGCATACCCATTCCCGCGCCTCCGACGGGTCCCTGACTCCCGCGGAATTGGTCGCCCACGCGGCCGAACGGGGCCTTTCCGCCCTCGCCCTTACCGATCACGACTCGATCGAGGGCAACGCCGAGGCTGCCGAGGCGGCCGGGCGCTCGGGTATACGGTTCATTCCCGGGGTGGAGCTGGATATCGAGTGGAAGAGGGGAGAGTGCCACCTTTTGGGGCTCGGCCTCGTGCGCCCCTCCGCCTCCCTTGCGACCCTTCTCGAGGGACAGGTGGCAGAACGGAACGCCCGGAACGCGGAAATCGCCGACCGGATGCGGGCCGACGGCATCGACGTCGATCTCGGGCGCGTCACGGCCCTTTCTGGCGGGGCGGTGGTGGGGCGTCCCCATTTCGCGGAGTATCTTGTTTCCATAAAGAAGGTAAAAAACCGCCAGCAGGCCTTCGACCGCTATCTCGCGAAGGGCCGGCCCTATTTCGTGGACCGCACGGGGATCCCCCTCGATTCGGGTATAGCCGCGATCAGGGACTCGGGCGGCGTGCCGATCCTGGCGCACCCCCTTTCCCTGTACGTGTCCTGGGGCAAGATAGGGGAGATTATCCGCGACTTCGCCGCCCGTGGCGTCGCGGGACTCGAGGCCTGGCACCCGGCCGCCCGGATCGTCGAGTGCGAGCGGCTCGAGCGGCTCGCGGGCGAGCTGGGGCTTTGCGTGACCGCCGGCAGCGATTTTCACGGCGCCGCGCGGCCCGACCGGAAGCTCGGGCGAACCGCCGGCCGGCGGGATATCGACGACCGCTTCCTGAACGATTCCCTTTCGGCCCTCCTGGCCGCTTCCGCGGCCTCGCTTCCCTGACGGGCGTTCGTTTTCCCGGCGTTGGCCATACCCCGCCGATATCCCGACTCCCCTCTACAGAAAGTCCGGCACCGCGATTCCCCATTTCCTGAGGCGCGCCGCCTCTTCCATGTGCGCTTCCTCGATCAGCACCGAGCTTTCCATGTCCGCTATCGTGCGGGCGACCCGGAGGGAGCCGTGCCCGCCCCTTCCCGACAAGCCTTCCTCTTCCATAAGGCGGCTGAAGGCCTTGCGGGCGCCGCCGGAGAGGGTAGCGGCGTCCACGAGCCGATCCGGGTCGAGGCGTTCGTTCAGGGCGCCGCCGTTGCGCCGCGCCTGGGCGACCCTCGCCCGGAGGATCCCCTCACGGAGCGCCCGGGTGGAATGGATCGGCGGCCCCGCGAGCTCGGCCGGTTCCGGCGGGCGAACCTCGACGCGCAGCTCGATGCGGTCCAGGAGGGGGGCGGTCATGCGTTTCCAATACCGGCTTATCGCGTCGGGCATGCAGGTACAGACCCGGCCCGGGGCGCCCGCGTTCCCGCAGGGGCAGGGGTTCACCGCCACGAGGAGCTGGAACCGGGAAGGGAAGGTGACGTTCCTCCCCGCCCGGCTCAAGGTGACGGTTCCCGCTTCCAGGGGGGAGCGGAGGGCCTGGAGGGCCGAGGCGCGGAACTGCGAGGCTTCGTCGAGAAAGAGGACGCCCCCGTGGGCGAGGGATATTTCCCCCGGGGCGCAACGGGTGCCGCCCCCCGCGAGCCCTTCGAGGCTGGCGTTCTGGTGGGGTTCCCGGAAGGGTGGCCGCGCGAGGAGGGCCGGGCCGTCCCGGGGGAGGGTACCGGCCAGGCTGTGGATCCGGGTTATTTCCAGGGCCGTCTCGACGGGCAGGTCGGGGAGAAGCGAGGGAAAGCGGCGCAGGGCCATGGTCTTGCCGCAGCCCGGTGGGCCGTACACGATCAGGTGGTGGCCTCCCGCCGCGGCTATCTGAAGGGCCCGCACGAGGGGGCGCTGTCCCCGGATATCCTCGTAACCCGGCGCGTCGCCCGGTTCGGGAAAGCGGTACCGCCCGCTTTCGGCGTCTCCCGGAGACTTATCCGGGGCAGGGGCCGCGCAAGCGGTTTCGGCGTCGCCGATATCGCCGAATTCCGCCGCC
>QKCE01000079.1 GCA_003245785.1 Spirochaetales bacterium
AAATTTCCCCGGCGAGAAGCCGGTCCCCGTCGTAGGCTTCCGCCAGCCGGCGCATGTCCGCGCAGATTTCGTGGGTTTCCGGCTGGTTGCGGTCGTAAACGTGCCGCTGGAAAATATCGGGATTGGCCTTGAGGGAGGGGGGATTTGAGCGGAATTTCGCGTCCTTGACGTACCAGTTCACCACGTCGAGGCGAAAGCCGTCGACTCCCTCGTCGAGCCAGAAGCGCATGACGTCGTACATCGCCTCCTTCAGCCCGGGATTCCGCCAATTGACCTCGGGCTGGTGTCGGGTGAAGGTGCCGAGATACCATTCGTCCGTCGCCTCGTTGTCCCACCAGGCGCTCTTGAACTCGAACTGGCACACCCAGTTATTGGGCCGGGGAAGGCGCTTTCCCGTCGCGGGGTCGGTTCGGGGCTTCCAGATGAACCAATCGTGCCTCGGGTCGTCGCGGGAGGCGCGCGCCTCGGCGAACCAGGGATGCTCGTCCGAGGTGTGGTTCAGCACGAGGTCGAAAAGCACCCGGATTTTCCGGCGGTGGGCTTCCCGGATCAGGGTTCTCGCGTCCTCCATTGTCCCGAATATCGGGTCCACGTCGCGATAGTCGCTGATGTCGTAGCCGAAGTCCTCCATGGGTGACTTGAAAAAGGGGGAAACCCAAAGGGCGTCGATACCGAGCTCAACGAGATAGTCGAGCTTGGCGACGATCCCCGGGAGGTCGCCTATGCCGTCGCCGTCCGTATCGAAAAAGCTTCGGGGATATACCTGGTAAACGACGGCGGACCGCCACCACGGGGCGCTCATTTCGCGATCTTGACCGCGTTGCGGCCCGAGCTCTTCGCCTCGTACAGGGCCTTGTCGGCCCGGTCCACCAGGAGTTTCGCGGACTTGTCGCGGAGGGGGTCGAATTCGGCGACGCCCGCCGATACCGTGAGGCTCAGGTGCTGCCCGTCGTAGAGGATGTCGAGGTTCTCGATCGAGGACCGGATGCGTTCCGCGATCTTGTGGGCCGAGTGGCCGGCGGTCTCGCAGAGCATCACGACGAATTCCTCGCCGCCGTACCGGGCAGCCATGTCCTGGGTCCGGGTATTCTGCTGGATGACGTTCGCCACCATCTGGAGCACGGTGTCCCCGCAGGAATGCCCGTAGGTGTCGTTGAACCGCTTGAAGAAGTCGATGTCGATCATCAGCACCGACAGGGAGAGCCCCTGCTCCGCGCAGAACTCGATCTTCTCGACGAGCACGGTATAGAAATAGTGCTTCAGCTTCAGGTGGGTCATCATGTCGGTCGTGGTCATCTCGAGGAGGGCCGCGTTGCTTATGGCGATCGAGGCGAGGGCCGCGATGTTTAGGATGTGTTCCTTCTCGTAATCCGAGTAGGGCTCCGAGGATATCTGTTCCCCGAGCACGAGCATCCCGTTGACGCGGTTCTTCGTCTTCAGGGGGACGATGAGCGAGGGCTTGAGGGCATAAAGCGCCTTCAGCGGGCCGTCGGTCGGCAGCAGGTCCCGCAGGTCCGCCTCGGTATGGCAGGCGCCCGGCTTGGAGAGGTGGGCGAACAGGGGGTGGTCTTCCGGAAAGGCGTAATCCAGGTCGTCCGTGAGCTCGAAGCCGCAGTAGTTGCCGCTCAGCTGGTAAAAGCTCGCGTCGAAGTTTTTTTTCGTGAATATGGCGACGCCCAGGGTTTTCATCTGACCCATGCACGTATACAGGATCGCCTCGATGAGGGTTGAAAAATCCAGCACGGCGGTGAGGCTTTTCGATATCTCCAGGAGCTGCTTCAGGTCGTAGATCTGTTTTTCTTTCGAAGCCTCTGTCGACGCGTTTTTTTTAATTTTGGCCATTAACCTTGGGTCTCCGTTTGTTCCGAGCCGGTGGGGGAAACAGACAACGACCCAACTATAGCATACTTCTTCATAATTTCAAGAAAATTGCGAAAGACCCCGTTCTCCCTTTCCAGGGCCAGGTAGGAGTCGGCGTTTTTCAGCGACGTGACGAGGGTCCGGATATTCGTGATTACCTCGGGCACGGATTTCTTGCTGTCTTCCAGGATGACGTTCCCGAATTTGAAAAGCTCGAAATATTCGACCACCGACTGCTGCACCAGGGTCTTGGCGAAATTGTTCATGTTCTCGACCATCTTCCGGAGGGGCGTCTCGAAATCCATTCCCTTTTCGAGTTCCGTAATGTAGCCGGTTAGGATCTTCAGGCTGCAGGGCTCACCCTCCTCGAAAAGGCCCTCGAACTCCGCGAATTTCGCGGGTATCAACTCGCAAAAATAATAGGTCGACGCCATGGTGCTCTGAAGGTTGCGGTTGTGGAAATAGCCCTCCACTACCACGCTTCGGATTATCGTGGCGAGGCGGGGGATAAACACCCGGTCCGTGAAGGTCCGTATGATCCTGAGGGGTTCCACCCATTCGAGCGAGAGGGTCGTGAACTCCTGAATGAGCGCGTTGGTCGCGTCGTTGTAGCCCTCGAGGACCTCCAGTTCCCCGTCGCCGAAGACCTCGCGGAGCTGCTTTCTCGATTCTTCGCTTTTCTGTTCCTTCAGGAGCTTGCGGGAGTCGCTGTCGAAGGTTTCCGTGAGCCGGGTCCTGTAATGCTCCATGAAGTCCGTTTTCGCGACGGGGTGCTCGGGGGTGTAGGAGGGATCTTCCTTCGCGACCCGGATTATCGACAGGACCGTGTCGGGGGGAAGCCGTTTCTCGACGAGGTAGGAGATCGCCTGGAAGAGCCGGCCCGTTTTGCCCCGCACTTCCTGGCTCAGGGCGGCCTTTTTCCGGAGGGCGTCGAGGGAGGCGACCGAAAGGGCGAGTTCCTCGGTGATCTTCACGTCGACCATCAGGTAATAGAGGTCCAGGAGGGACGGGATGAGTTCGGCGACTTCCACCGGCTTGAAGCTAGGGTTTTCGACCGTGGTGGTCTGGCCCACGTGGGTCGAAAACGCGGGGTCGAAGTAGCTGAAAAATTCGTTGTAATTGAAGTCGCAGAGGTCGGCGAGGGCGAGGGCAGCCAAAACCTTCGCCTCGGCGGCTTTGCCCGTCGCCCCTTCTATTTGCTTCAGGTATTGCCCGAGGCGCTTCCCCTGTTCCTCGATTACCGAGGGCGGGGGCGCGGAGGACTCCGCGAGTTCCTGGGCCCGGGCCGCGTAGGTCAGGTGGTCCCGCTGGACTCCGAGGTCCGGGGGAAGCTCCGCCTCGAAAAGCTGTTCGCGGAACCGCTCGCTCGCCCGCTTGTCCGTCGCCGCGACGGTCGCGCCGAGGATTTCGCGTATATAGGCGAGGAAGTTGTTCATTTGGTGGATCGTCGCCGGAAAGGCCGGGAGAAGCATGCCGTCCTGCCGCCAGAACGGCGGGTTGATGGACCGAAGCGCGGTCTGGACGTGCCTGAGCTCCATTTTCTTTTTATACTCGGGGGACGAGGACGCGAAGAGGGATTCAAGAAAATCCTGAACGATTCGGAGCAAGTCTTCCAGGAACGTCATATCTCATTCTACCGGCAGGTTGGCGGCGAATACAAGGCTTGCGCGTCCTTTTTAGGGCGCGCCGAGGGGAAAACCGGCGGCCGCGAAAATCTTCCGGTAATCCTCTATCGTCGAAGCCCTGACGATTTCCGCGCGAAGGGCGGCCCCGTCCTCTGCCCCGCGGGAATACGCGCAAAACCGCTTTCTCATCTCCCGGCAAGCCGAGGCTTCTCCCGCGTCCTCCGCGAGGGCGAGAAGCTCCGTCCATCCTGCTTGAACCCGGCGTTCCGCGGGAATTTCGCCGTAGCGCCCGACGGTCAGGAGCTCCCTGGTCTGGGTAAAGATAAAGGGGTTTCCCATGGCGCCCCGGGCGAACATGACGCCGTCGCAGCCCGTTTCGGCGAGCATGCGGCGGGCGTCCTCGGGGGAGAAGAGGTCGCCGGAACCGAAAACCGGAATGCCGGGATATTCCCGGTGCGCCAATTCCGAAAGCTCGGCAAGGACGCCCCAGTCGGATTTTCCCTCGTAGCCCTGGGCGCGGGTCCTGGGATGCAGGGTGACCGCCGCGGCTCCCGCCTCGATGGCCAGCCTCGCCGCCCGTTCCCACGTCAGGTCCGCCGAATCCCATCCGGAGCGGATTTTCACCGTGACCGGCGTATCGCCCGCCGCCCGCGCCACGGCGCGAATCACCAGGGCGAGCCGTTCGGGGTCCCGGGTGAGGGACGAGCCAGCGCCGGTCTTCACGATTTTCGGAACCGGGCAGCCGGCGTTGACGTCGAGGCATTCGGCCCCGGTCCTCTCGAGGGCGATCGCGGCCGCCTCGCCCATGCGCCCCGGGTCTCCGCCGAATAGCTGGACGGCGTACCGGGTTTCGTTCGGCGCGCGGAGGAGGAGCGTTTCGGTCTTGCCCGAATTGCGGGTAAGGGCCTCTGAGGAGACCATTTCGGTGTAGGTGAAGTCGGCGCCGCACCGGACGCAAAGGGAACGGAAGGCCCGGTCGGAATAGCCCGCGACCGGGGCCAGGAACACGTTTCCCCCGAGCGGCAGGTTCCCGACGCGTACCGGACGGTACAGAACCGGGCCGCTCAAGGGGTTTTCGCTCATTCGGGGAGGCGGAAGAACTTGCAGCTGTTGGCCCAAAGCCGGGCGGCGAGATCCTCGGTCTCCATTTCGAGCATATCCGCCATGAAATGGACCGTAGAGGGGGTATAGGAAGGCATGTTCCGCTTGCCGCGATATTCCGCCGGGACCATGAAGGGACTTTCCGACTCGACCAGGATGCGGTCGATCGGGAGGCTCAGCACGGTTTCGTGGAGATTCCGGGCGTTGCGGTAGGTCAAATTGCCGGCGAAGGAGAAATAAAGGTTCAGGTCCAGGGCGATACGGGCGTATTCGGCGTCCTCGGAGTAGCAGTGGAGCACGCCGCCCGCCTCGGGAAGCCTTTCGCCAAGTATGTCTAATATATCCTTGCCCGCGTCCCGATTATGTATAATGACGGGCATGTCCATCTTGTTGGCGATTTCAAGCTGGGTGATGAAAAGCTCGATTTGGGACCGTTTGTCCCCGAATTTGCGGTAATAATCGAGACCTATCTCCCCGAGCGCGACGACGTTCGGGAGCTTGAGACCTTCCTCGATCGTGTGAATCCAGTCCTTCCCCGGATTGGTGACTTCGGAGGGGGATACTCCGATGGCATGATACACCGAGGACGCGGATTTGAGGGTCGGATATACAACGTTAAAGTCATGCAGGCTGTTGCAGATGCTGACGATTCGGGTTACATGGGACTGTTTGGCTTCCTGTATCACACGAAGCTGCTCAATGGGATCATCGTAGATAAGCCCGATATGAGCGTGAGTATCAAAAAATTGCATGGCTTTCATCCGGTTGGTGAATGGTATACTGCCCTGCGGCAGATATGGGGTAAGGATACCACACGACAGGGGGGGCGTCAACCAAAAAGCCGGGGGACGGCGATTCCGGTTTGACATGTTTTTTCGATATATGATAAGATACAATATAGTAGTTATGGAGTTTGAGAGTGGCCAAAACACGGGGCTATAAGCGCGTTGAAATATCCATCGTCCGTTCCGTCGGACGTTTTTTCCGGTCCTGCGTTTCGGCCGTCGGGAACGCCGTTTCCGCCGTTTTTCGGGGCGGCCGGCGAAAGCTGACCATTATGGTCGTTCCCCATTCCCAAAAGCGAGTCGTCAACTTCCAGACCACCATGTTCTCCCTCGTCTCGTTCCTCGTCATCGCCGTGGGTATCGTCGCTTCTTTCTTCTGGTTCACCCGAACGTCCATGGATTCCTCGGCCACCATCGCCCGGCTCGAGCAGGAGTCCCGGGAATCCCGGGCGAGCCTCGACCGCCTCAAGGACGAAACCGGCAACCTGCTACAGGCCGCCCAGAATTTCCAGAACGCCTTCTCCTCGACCCTTTCAATCATCGGCCTCGATACGTCGGCCACCACGGTCAAAAGCGATATCCAGAACGGCGACCTTACCTCCCTTTTCAACATCAAGGAGAGCGCCCAGGGCTCCGTGAAGGAAATCGCCGAACTCCAAAAGCTCCGCGGCTATCTCGAGGATTCCGTCCAGCCGATTCAGGAAATCGGCAAGTTGCTTGACTCCCAGAGCGCGCTCTTCTCGGATATTCCGAGCCTTTGGCCCATCAAGGGCGGCATCGGGCACATTTCCATGCAATTCGGCCAGAACAAGCACCCCTTCACCGGGCAGTGGTACATTCACAAGGGCGTCGACGTGTCCACCTACCGCACCGGCGACCCCATTCTCGCCACCGCGGACGGCCAGGTCGTGACCACCGATTGGGATCCCGGCTTCGGCAACTACCTCATCATCAAGCACAAGCACGGATTCTACACCCGCTACGCCCACATGCAGTCCTACCGCGTCGCCCGCGGTCAGTACGTGCAGCAGGGCCAGGTAATCGGGTATATCGGCAATACGGGCGTTTCCACCGGCCCCCATCTCCATTACGAGGTCCATATCGGTTCCGACGTCGTCGATCCCATGAAGTACCTGAACATCAAGATCGAAAACGGCAAGTAAGGGACGCGCGATGGCATTTCAATTTCCGGACGAGGTCGCGATCAATACACTGATCGGTCCCGGTTCTTCAATCCACGGAAACGTCAAGGTAAACGGCTTTATCCGCATCGACGGCGATCTCGACGGCAACCTCGAGACTCCCGGCAACGTGATAATCGGGGAAAACGCGCGCCTTCGCGGAACCGTCCGCGCCCGTTCGGTCTCGGTCGGCGGCGTGATCCAGGGCGACGTGATCGCCCCCGAGGGCGTGACCGTCCTTTCTTCCGGCATGGTGATCGGCGCGGTGCTCACCCGGCGGCTTCTCGTGGAGGACCGGGTAATCCTGAACGGGCCCTGCGTCGCGGTGGACGACCAGGCGCGCTTTGACGAGGCGCTGTCCGAGTACAACAACCGGATCGCCTACGAGTCGGCGACCGTAGCGGCCTCGCGGGCGGCGGGGCAGGGCTGATGGCCGGCCCCGGACCCATAGATTCGGCGAGCCCCTTTTTCGCCTCCGTCGCGGGGCAAGCGGCCCTGTCGGGCGGCGCGGTCAAGGGCGGAAACAGGAAAGAGAAAGCCAAGTCGGCCTCCTTCGAGCGGCTTGTCAGGGAAAAGGAGTCCGAGGCGGCGGAAAGCGCCGCGGCGGACTCGATTCCCCCGCAATACCGCGGGCTTTCGGCCGAACAGATACTCGAGCGCATGCTCGACGACGTGCATTCGGCGGGGGACGTCCTCAAGGAAAAGCCCCTGCCGGACAATATCGTCGCCTACAAGGCCGCGGTCCGCAATTTCGTGAGATTCGTCGTGGACCGCGCGTACGACGTGTCCGAACGTACCTCGGGCGGGAACATCCTGAAGCGTAAGAAATTCACGCAGGTACAGGTAATCGACCAGAAACTGGAGCAGTTGGCTGCAGGGATCCTTTCGGGCCAGAAAACGCAATTGGCCCTTCTCGAGAGGATCGAGGAAATCAACGGCTTGCTCGTGGACCTAATGTCCTGAAGCGGCCAAAAAAGGCGGTACCGATCATGGCATCGAGATTCAATGAAGATATACACGGCGAGGACCTCGCGAGCCTCGAGGACCCCCAGTCGGATTCCCAGGATACCGGCGGCGGGAATTACGTATTTCCCGACCCCCTCTACCACCTGAAGCTCGAGTACTCGAGCGAGAGCCTGTACGCCACCCACGAGAGCATGGAGCTTTCCGGCGGCGAGCTCGTCATGGTGCCGACCCGTTACGGGAAGGACCTCGCCCGGGTAATGGGCCGGGTCCGGGTACCCCTCGGGATCAAGCCCGACGACGTGGTGATCGTGGATCGCAAGGCCACGGACCATGACCTTTCGCGGATCGCCGAGTTCAAGGAGAAGGAAACCCACGCCTTCTCCGTTTTCCGGGAGAAAGTGGCCCAGCATCGGCTGGAAATGAAGCTCATCGCGACCCATTATCTCCTGGACGAGCCGAAAATACTCTTCTTTTTCAGCGCGGAGAACCGCGTGGACTTCCGCGAGCTCGTGAAGGACCTCGTTTCGATTTTCAAGATGAGGATCGAGCTACGCCAGATCGGCGTGCGCGACGAGTCGCGTATCACCGGCGGGCTCGGGGTATGCGGCCGCTCCTACTGCTGCCATTCGGTTACCGACAAGCTCAAGCCCGTCTCCATCCGAATGGCGAAAGACCAGAACCTTTCGTTGAATTCCCTGAAAATCTCCGGCCAGTGCGGCCGGTTGCTGTGTTGCCTGGCCTACGAACACGAATGGTACAGCGAGGAACGGAAGAGTCTCCCGAACGAGGGGATCCGCCTGCATTACGACGAGTCGAATTTCCGCGTGGCCGAGGTTAATCCTCTGACCCGCATGATCCGGCTTCAGGGCGAGGACGGGCGCGTGCTCGAGGTTCCCTCCTCCCGGATGGTGCGGGTGGACGGCAAGTGGCGCATCCAATAAAGGCTTGAGTCCCTCGGGTTATCCCAATATCGCGACCGTGTAGGCGCCTTCGGGCGTCCACGGCCTACCCAGGCAATCGGCGCCGTACTCGAAGGAGGCGAAACCCGCCTCCCGCCCCCACGCCTCGATCCGTTCCCTCGTCACCGAGATGAGCTCGACGTTCCCGTCGAGCTCGATCTTCGAGCCGTTGCCCCGCTCGAGGCAGGCTTCGAGGCCGTATTTGCCCTCACCGACCGGCGTGAGGGTACGCGTCAGGGTAACCCGGACAGAACTCCTGTCCGGCAGCCTGACGGTTTGCCCGACCGGGAACGAGTCGAAATTCAGGAACTGAAGCAGCAATTTCCCTCCCTCCGCCAGGAGGTCCTTCGCGTCGTGAAGGAATTTCCGGGTGAGCGTTTCGTCCGCCAGGTAGGGTAGGGTGTTCGAAAGGCACCCGATTATATTGAAGGAACCGGGTTTTAGAAACCGGCGCATCTCGAGGGCGGACATTTCGAAAAACCGCGTCGAGGCGTATCCCCGGGTCATCCGACGCTGGCTCGTCTCTATCATGCCCGGGTTCTTGTCGATGCCCGTCACGTCGACCCTGCGGTCGGAAATGGCGTTCTCGAGGGTTCCGGTCGCGCAACCTACCCCCAAATAGCGGCACATCGGCGGGGTTTCCGATCCCGAGGCGCCGCGAAAGTCGTCCACCAACCCGCTTATGAGCGTCGCGGCGCCATCGTCGGGAGGAAACAGCTCATCGTAATATTCCCTGATTTCGTCGTAGAATTCCTGCAGGTTTTCCACGTATTCGGGTTGATCCGAATTGTACGACGTGTGTTTCATTACGCTCTCTCCCGTTACGTTGACCAAATCGATATATTTTTATACAATAGGCATCAGGAGCACGAAATGGAAGCGCCTGAAACTATCATTACCGTCTGCATGGGAAGCTCTTGCTTCTCTCGGGGCAATAACCTAAACACGGAGATCATCGAGAGGTTTCTCCGCGACCATGATATTGCCGTCCGGGTGGAATTGCGCGGGTGCCTGTGCGGGGGCCGCTGCAAGGAAGGTCCGGTTATTGAGATCGGCAAGGAAACGTTTTTCGGCATACAGCCCGGCATGCTTCCCGACCTTCTCGCGCACAAGCTCCTGGGGGTCCTGTGAATTACCAGAGCCCCATTTATACGGAAAAAACCCAATGCCAAGACTGTTATAAATGTATCCGCGAATGCCCCGTAAAGGCAATACGGGTCGAGCGGGGGCACGCGATGGTCGTGTCGGACTTGTGCGTGTTTTGCGGGCATTGCGTCCTGGCGTGCCCCGCCGGGGCAAAGCGGGTAAGGGACGACCTTGCCCGCGCCAGGCAGCTCCTTCACCTCAAACCGCGGGTCATCCTGTCGCTCGCGCCTTCCTTCGCCTCGGAATTTCCCGGGATACGCCCCGCGGACCTGGTGTCCGCCCTGCAGGGCCTCGGCTTTTACGGGGTATCGGAAACCGCCTTGGGCGCGGATTTGGTCTCCGCGAGGCTGGCTCGGGACTTTTCGGCCCTTTCCGCGGACGACGGGTCCCGTGGGGGGCTTTTCCTCTCTTCGGCCTGCCCTTCCGCCGTGGAATACGTCAAGCAATACCTTCCCGCCCTCGCGTCGAGCCTTACCGACCGGGCGTCTCCCCTTCTCGCCCACGCGCGCCTGCTCCGCGAAACCTACGGGGAGGATACGGGAATCGTGTTCGCCGGTCCCTGCGTCGCGAAAAAGCGCGAGGCCGACGCCTGGACGGACATCGATTGCGCCATTTCCTTCGCGGATCTCCGCGCATGGCTTCGGGAGGCCGGCTTGGAACCCCTTCCGTCCGCCGATTCCGACCCCGATGACGGCCGTGTTCCCGCCTTCATACCCCGCAGGGCCTCGTCCGGGGCGTATTACCCGGTGGACGGGGGAATGATATCCTCCATAAAGAAATCCTACGGAAGCGGACGGGTCAGGATGATGACCGTGTCCGGCCTCGCGGAAATCAGGAACGCCCTGGAAGGCCTCGATCCCGCCGACCTGGAGCGGCCCCTTTTCATCGAGCTGCTCGCCTGCCCCGGGGGCTGCGTGAACGGCCCCCTGACGGGAACCGGGCAGCCGACGGCGCTACGGCGCATGCGGCTGCTCGAATACGCCGAGCGGTCCCCCTCGCCGGTATCCGCCGAGGGAGTGACGGACCTTACGGGTACCCTGCCCGAACGGCCGTCCCCGGCGGCCGTTCACGGCGACGAGGAACTTCGCGGCGCGCTTCGAAGCGTCGGAAAGGTCTCCCTCCGGGACGAGCTCAACTGCGGTTCCTGCGGCTACGATACCTGCCGGGCCTTCGCGGCGGCCATGCTCGACGCGCGCGCGGAAAAGACAATGTGCGTTTCGTATATGCGCAAGCTGGCGCAAAAAAAGGCGAACGGCCTTATCCGGGCCATGCCCTCCGGCGTGGTCATTTGCGATTCCTCCCTGAAAATCGTCGAATGCAACGAGAATTTCGCCCGCCTGATGGGCGAGGACATCCTTTCCATGTACGAGGCGAAGCCCGGGATGGAAGGCGCGGACCTCTCGGGCATTTCCGGCGTGGCCGCCTTTTGCGCGGCCGCGATCGCCCGGGACGGCTCAGACGTAAGCGAGCACGAATTCCGGGAACGGCGGAAGATTTTCCAGGCGACGGTATTCTCGATCGAGCGGGGCGAAAGCGCCTGCGCGGTCATTCAGGACGTGACGGCCCCCCAGGTGCGGCGGGACCGGGTGATCCGCCAAACCCGCAAGGTAATCGACAAGAACCTCGCGGTGGTCCAGAAAATAGCGTATCTGCTCGGGGAGAACGCCGCGGAAACCGAGGCGACCCTCAACTCCATAATAGAGTCCTTCTCGGCGGGAGAGGGCGAGCCGTGAGCGCCGGGCTTCCCGAGGGGACCTTCATCGAGGTGGGCCATTGGTGCGTCTCGAAGCACGGGCAGGGCGCGCCGGGGGATACCTTTCTCTCCCGCAAGCAGGAGGGGGAGGGCCGACTCATCTCGGTCCTTTCCGACGGCTTGGGTTCCGGGATCAAGGCCGGGGTGCTCTCCACCCTGACCGCCACCATGGCCCTGAAGTTCGTCGAATCCGAGATTCCCCCGGACCGGGCGGCGAATATCATCATGAATACCCTGCCGGTATGCCGGGAACGGGGGATCAGCTACGCGACCTTTACCTTGGTGGACATACAGCCCGGCGCCGCGGTCCGGATCGTCGAGTACGACAACCCGGACTACGTGCTCGTTCGGGAGTCGACGGTCGTCGAGCCGATCAAGGACAGCGCGACCATACAGCGAAAGCACAAGCAATCCGCCCCGGTCCGGGAAGAGACGCTGTTTTATTCGGACTTCAAGGCCCGTCCGGGCGACCGGCTCGTGTTCTTTTCGGACGGGGTTACCCAGTCCGGCATGGGTTCGAGGACCCATCCCCTCGGCTGGGGCGCGGTGGAGGTCCGGGAATTCATCCTTGAGGCGGTCGCCGCCGCCCCGTCCGTCAGCGCCCGGGACCTCGCCCGCTCGATCGTGGGCCGCGCCCACCTGAACGACGGCCTGGCCGCGAAGGACGACATCAGCTGCGCGGTGGTCTATTTCCGGCATCCCCGGGAGCTTCTCATCATGACCGGGCCGCCGGTCAGCCCCGAGCGGGACGGCGAGCTCGTGCGGGAATTCCTCGAATTTCCCGGGAAAAAGATCGTGTGCGGGGGCACGACCGCGAATATAGTGTCCCGCGGGACCGGGAAACCGCTCCGCATCGACATGAAAAACCTCGATCCGCTCGTCCCGCCGACCTCGATAATGGAAGGGGCGGACCTGGTGACCGAGGGCATCATTACCCTGGGGCGCGTGGCGGAATTGCTGGAACGGGGCTTCCCCGCCGGGGATCCCCGCGTCGCCGGCGAACGGCCCAACGGCGCGACCAAGCTCGTGGACCTCGTTCTCGACAGCGACCGGATTACCTTCGTGGTGGGAACGAAGATCAACGAGGCGCATCAGGACCCGAACATGCCGGTGGAACTGGAGATCCGGCGCAACGTGGTCAAGAAAATACAAGGCTTATTGACGGAACGGTATCTGAAGGAAGCCGTTATCCGCTACGTATAGGAGTTCGATATGTCGGAGAAAATCAAGGTCGTTATCTGCTCGGGAACCGCGTGTTACGTAATGGGCGCGTCGGACATCCTGCTCCTCGAAGAGGAATTGCCCGCGGCGCTGCGCGATCGGGTGGAGATCGAGGGCGCCACGTGCCTCGGCTTTTGCAAGGACCCGAAGTCCGGGAAGGCGCCCTTCGTCTCGATCGGCGGCGAGGTCATGGCAGGGGCGACGCTGCCGAAGGTCATGGCCCGAATAAGGGAGCTCGCGAATGCTTAACATAAACAACGGCGCTACCCAGCTGAAGCGCGAGATCCTCGTGAGGATCGCGAAGCTCCAGCTCAAGGGGAACCTCGCCGAGGGCGTCCACTTCATACCGCGGGAAATGGCCCCAAGGAACGGGGAGCCGCTCCGCTGCTGCGTGTACCACGACCGCGAAGTCCTCCGCATGCGGGTTATCGCCCGCCTGGGGCATAGCGT
>QKCE01000179.1 GCA_003245785.1 Spirochaetales bacterium
CCCGCGGAGATCAACAAGAACATGCCGACCGCCGCCTGCCTCAACGGGGACATCAAGGGCATACTCGCGGACCTGGTAAGCCGGGTCTCGCCCCGGGAGCGGGACGAATGGAACGAAACCGTGGAAGAGTGGAAGACCCACGTGCCCCCGATGTACTCGAAAAAGACCCCCCTCCACCCGAAGTTCGTGCTCGAATACGCCCACGCCAAGCTCGGCGACGACACGATCGTCACCACCGAGGTGGGGCAGCACCAAATGTGGACCGCCCAGTTTTATCCCTTCTCGAAGCCCCGGACCTTCCTGACCTCCGGCGGCCTGGGGACCATGGGCTACGGCACCGGCGCGGCGATGGGCGCCCAGGCGGCCTTTCCCGACCGTCACGTGGTGCATATCGCGGGCGACGGTTCCTTCCGGATGAACCTGAACGAGCTCGCCACCATCTCGCATTACGGTTTCCCGATCGTGATAATCGTCGCGAACAACGGGACCCTCGGCATGGTGCGCCAATGGCAGACCATGTTCTACGGCAAGCGCTATTCGTCGACCACCCTCGACCGGCCGCCGGATTTCGTGAAGCTCGCCGACGCCTTCGGGGTCCGAGGCTACCGCGCGACGAGCGAGGCGGAATTCCGGGAGGCCTTCGACGCCGCGGTCTCGGAACGGACCCCCGCCCTCATCGACTGTTACATGGACATCGACGAGAAGGTCTTCCCGATGGTCCCCGCCGGCAAGCCCATAGACGAGCTCCTGCTCGATTCGGAGGGCTAAGGGCGGATGCTTTTCCCTACCTTTGAATTCGCGGGTTTCTTTCTCCTCGTTTTCATCGGATTTTGGTACGTGTTCCGTCGTCCGCGGGACCGGAAGATTTTCCTGGTCGCCGCGAGCTACGCCTTTTACGCCTTCTGGGATTGGCGCTTCTGCTTTCTCCTCCTCGCCTCCACCGCGGCGAATTTCGGCTTCGCCTTCCTTATAGGAAGGGACAGGGAGCACGCGCGCCGCAAGGCCTTTCTAGTCCTCGCGGTGATCGCGAACCTCCTCTTCCTCGGGTTCTTCAAGTACTGGAATTTCTTCGCCCTTTCCGCCACCGGGCTTTTCGGCGCCGCGGGCATTCCCTGGGCGCTTCCCGTCCTCCGCATCGTCATGCCCGTGGGCATTTCGTTTTATACATTCAAGAACCTGAGCTACGTCTTCGACGTGTATCTTTGCAAGATCTCCGCCGTCACCGATTTTCTCGACCTGCTCCTCTACGTCTCGTTTTTTCCCCAGGTCGCCTCGGGTCCCATCGTCCACGCCGCGGATTTCCTTCCCCAGGTATCGGGGGCGGTCGTCGCGGGAATAGAGCCGGGCTCGAAGCCGATCGCCCTCGACCGCGCGACCCTCCTTATCCTCTCGGGGCTGTACAAGAAGATGGTCTTCGCGAATTTTCTCTCCACCCTTTTCGTCGACCCGGTCCTCTCGGACCCCCGTTCCTTCGGCACCCTCGAGAACCTCGTCGCCGCGATCGGGTATTCCGTGGTCATGTATACGGACTTTTCCGGGTACAGCGAGATGGCGATCGGCGTCGCCCTTCTTTTGGGCTTCAAGACCCCGGCGAACTTCAACCGCCCCTATATATCCTTTTCCGTCACCGAGTTCTGGAAAAGGTGGCACATCACCTTTTCCGCGTGGCTCAAGGAATACCTTTACTTCGCGATGGGCGGGTCGCGCTTCGGCAAGGTGCGCACCCTCGTCGCGTTGTTTTTCACGATGGTCCTCGGCGGGCTCTGGCACGGGGCCGCGCTCACCTTCGTCGTCTGGGGCGTCATGCAGGGAGCCGCCCTCGCCCTCGAGCGGGGCTTCGATTACGGCACCAGGCGGAGCGAGGTGCGGTGGAAGGCCGCCCTCCAAATCGCGGGTACCTTCGCCTTTACGACCCTCGGCTGGCTTGTGTTCCGCGCCCCCTCGATGGCCTCAGTGGGGGACTGGTTTATCGGTCTGGCCAATTTTACCGCGCTGCCCACCAAGCTGACGCCCATCGTGGGCGCGCTTCTCGTCTTCGGCCTCGGCATGCAGGCGATCCCGGGGAAGGCCCGGGCCAGGGGCTACAGGCTCTGGGTCGCCACCCCGATTCCCCTTAAAGGCGTTCTCGTCGCGGCGGCCTTCGCCGTCCTGTCGATCGTTTCGATGTCGGGGGTCGCCCCCTTCATTTATTTCCAGTTCTAGGGGGCGCGCGATGAAAGCCAGGAAGGCCGACGCATACAGCCCGAATCAGGTACTCCTTGTCGCCGTCATAGCCGCCGTCCTTGCCGGCACCTTCGTCGGGCGGTTCCTCTGGATTCCCGCCTCGAGGATCCCGGACCTTCACGCCCGGGCGGTCGCCCTCGCGGTAGCCGACGGGGTGGCGGCCTTCGCGACGGAATGCCGCGTCGACGGCCTCGTTCCCGCGGCCCGGGACCTTTTTCTCGACGTAACCGGCCTCGCTGGTGTTACCGATTGGGATACCCGCTATTTCAACCGGCGCGTAGGCGAAGGGGCTACCGCGGGTTTTTCGGGATCGACGACGCTCTCGGAAACCACTCCGGGCAAAACCGCGGTTTCCGCAGTCGCCGACGTCGCGGCCGGCGTAGCGACCGACGCCGCGAATGCCGGCGCCGCGGGCGCCGCCGGGACCCCCTCAGAAGCCGCCGCCGATGACACCCCCGCCATGCCCGCCCGTCCCGCGGTTTCCTCAAACGCGATCCATTCCTCGGCGAATCCCCTCAAGGTTTACATGTTCGGGGACTCCCAGGTATACAGCCTGGGAAACGGGCTTTCCCGCCTCGCGGGCAAGGATTCGCCCATCGCGGTGGAATTCCTCGCCGTCCATTCCTCCGGCTTCATAAGGGGCGATTATTTCGATTGGCCCGCGAAGCTCGCGGACACCCTGTCCGCCGGGTCATACGACACGGCGGTCATGATGCTCGGCATGAACGATTACCAGAACTTCTGGAATTCCCGGGGCGAGATCATGAAAAAGCGGACGCCCGAATGGGAGGAAGCCTACGCGGAAAAATGCTCCGAGCTCATCGATCTCGCGCTGCTTTACGTACCCAGGGTGTACTGGGTCGGGATGCCCCGGGTGAAGGACCCGCAATACGAGGAAAGCCTCCAATACATAGACGGGGTACAGGACAGGATCGCGGCCCGTTACGGCCCGGATATAGTAATCCGCTGCCCGATCGCCGATTCCTTGCCCGGTTCCGGCGGCTCCTTTCTCGCGAACGTGACGACGCCTTCCGGGAAAATCGTGCAGGCCATGAGTTCCGACGGCAGCCATTTCACCGTCGAGGGAGGGCAGTACGCCATGGAAGGCCTCTTCGCGCGCATGGTCGGGGACTGGCTCTTTTCGGAGATCCCGGTTGAACACCTCCCCGAATAGTTGCTATATTTTTTTCACCATAAAATAACGGAGTGCCTAACATGATCCCACGCAACGAACATATAGCGAACCTGTCTTCGGGTTATCTTTTCCCCG
>QKCE01000013.1 GCA_003245785.1 Spirochaetales bacterium
GACCGGGCCACGGCCCTCAGGGCGCGTCTCCTCGAACTCGCGGTTCCGGACCGGATCGGCCCCCTGCTCGTCAGGGGACTCACGAACGGGGACAACGCCGATACCCTCATCGACAAGTGGGGACATCCCGCGGAAATCGAGTACAACCTCGAGGCCGAAACCTGGTATTATCCCGCGCTTTCGGCGGAGGTTTCCATAGGGGATTCCGTGGACGGCGCGAGAATCGTAAAGGCCATCCGCGTGGCGGAAGGGTCCCCCGTCTCGCCGGGGGCGGACGTCCGCGTCGGCGATACGAGAGCGGCTTTCGAGGGCGCCTTCGGCGCCCCCTCCTGGGTTTCGGGGGATCGTGACGTATACCTGGTTAACGGGAACAGGATATCGGTATTCTATCTCGGCGGGGACGAGTCGGACGGCTCCTCGGCGAGGATCCGCGAACTCTCCATGGAATTCGCGGAACCCTGAGGACGCGCCGGGCCGTCCGCCCCGGCGCGGGGCAAGGCCCGGAGACGGGAATCAGAGGTCGTTGAACACGTCTTTCATCGTGTAGACGCCGAGCTTTCGGTTCCCTTCCCCGTTCGGGGCTACGAGCCACTCGAGGGCCCGAACCGCGCCGAGGGCGAAACCCTCCCGGTTTCGGGCGGTATGGGTAAGCTCTATTGTATCCGCCGCGGAATCGAACCACACCGTATGGGTACCCGGGACCGCGCCCACGCGGACGCTCGAAAGGTGCAGCTCGTCCGGCTCGGGCTTCCGCACGAAGCAGTCCGTCACGAGACGGGTTTTCCTCGGCATGCTTTCCATGACCCGATGAGCGAGATCCAGGGCCGTACCCGAGGGGCTGTCGGCTTTCTGGTTGTGGTGCGACTCGAAGAGGGCCACGTCGTATTCGTCGAAGGCCGACATGAGACGGGCAGCCTCGGACACGATCCGGTAAAACAGGTTGACGCCTATCGAAAAATTCGACGAATAGAGGAGCGAGGTCCCGTACCGCTCGACGGACGCGCGAACCTCCTCGAGCCTGTCGTGCCAGCCCGTGGTGCCCACCACGAGCGGGATGCCCGTCGGGACCAGGGCGCTGATGTTCGCGAATACCGGCGAGGGGTGGGAGAATTCGATGGCTCCCTCGGCGCCGGAATCCTTCACGCGGGCCGCCATTTCGTCGGCGTGGCCCGTCACGCAGGTCGCGTCCTTCGCGAAGGGGTCCACGGAGCACACGATTTCGTGGCCGTTTAGCGCCGCGGCCTGGGCGATCATGTGGCCCATCTTGCCGTAGCCGATCATCGCTACCTTCATTGGTTCTCCCCGGCGGCGATACCGCCCGCTCCGAAATAGCATTCATGAAGCACGCCGACCACCTGCTGGGCCTCGGCGGAGTCGCAGATCATGCTGATATTCACCTTGGACGCGCCTTGGCTGATCATCTGCACGTTGATGCCTTCCTTCTCCAGCGCGGCGAAGGTCGCCGCCAGGATGGAGCTCGAGCGCTTCACGTCGCAGATGATGGTTACGATGGCCTTGTCCTTGCGGATGTCGATGCTCGCGTACTTCTCGAGATCGTGCCTGAGTCCCGCGAAGTGGGCTTTTTCGTTATCTACCGTAAGGGAAACCGATACCTCGGAAGTGGCCACCACGTCTACCGAAATCGAGTGGGAGGCGAAGGACTCGAAAACCTTCGCGAGGAAGCCGTGCTGGCCCAGCATCCTTGTGGACACGATATCGATGAGGGTCACGCTTTTCTTCGAGGTAATCGCCCGGACCGAGGGCGGCTTTGCCTCGTGGCGGGTCACGATGAGGGAGCCCGGGGCCCCGATATTGTAGGAGTTCTTGACCCGCACCGGTGTGCCGGTCTGGAGGCAGGGCTGCATGGACCGGGGATGGAGCACCTGGGAGCCGAAGTAAGCGAGCTCCGCCACCTCGTCGTAGGTCGCGATGGGGACGGTCTTGGCCTCCTTCACGATCCGGGGGTCCGTGGTGAGTATTCCGTCCACGTCCTTCCAGGTCTGCACTTCCTCCGCCCGAAGCGCCGCGCCGAGCATCGTGGCGGTGAGGTCGCTGCCGCCGCGGCCGAGGGTGGTAATGAAGCCCTTCTCGTCCTTCGCGATGAAGCCGGTCACCACCGGAATGGGGAGACCGTCCCCTTTTTTTCCGTCCCGATAAGGCCCGAGCTCCTTACGTATGTTTTCCCAGGTAGCGGGGAGGAGGTCGGCGGAGGTGTAGCTCGAGTCCGAGACGAAGCCCACGTCCCAGGCGTCGCGGAAGGCGGCGCGGATGTTCATCGAGTTGAGATAGGCCGCCATGAGGCGGACCGAAAGGCGCTCGCCGAAGGACACGAGGAAGTCCTTCGAGCGCGGCGTAACCTCGCGCAGCATGGAAATGCCGGTGAGCAGGGTGCGAAGCTCGCCGAGGAGGGAGTCGATATCGGTAACGGGCACGCCGAGTTCGCCGGCGGTGTCCTTGTGCAGTTTTTCGATCGCGTCGAGGGTAATCGTGCCTTCAAGGGCCGCCTCCGCCGCCTCGAGAAGATGATCGGTCGTGTCGCCCATGGCCGAAAGCACGACAACGGGGCGTTTATCCTCGAAACTCTTGATGATATTCGCGACATGCTTGATTCGTTCCGCGTTCGCCACGGAGGAACCGCCGAATTTCATTACGATCATGATGCACTCCCTCAGTAATAATTATTCAAGAGATACGAGTAGTTCTGCATAAATATACCAAATAGCGCAATCGTGAGCAATACCACCTTGTACCCGCGGGGTTCAAAATGGTAAAGTGACCCATGAATCTCAAGGAATTTTCCCTCGTAATCTACAAACTGCGCCCCGCGATCGTGACCGGTCGCGATGGGGACAAGTATGAAATAAGCCTCGGTGAAGGAAAGAACGCGGAAAAGAAAAAGGTCCGCGACAAGGATATAACCATCCTCCACGAGGGACCGGTCAAAACCGTGTCCGCCGCCCTCTCGGCCGCCCTGCCCGACGGCGACCTCGCCGAGGCGGCGGCCTTTTTCGAAGGGGAAACCCCTTCGTATACCGAACTCGCCGAGCTCGTGTGGGGAACGCTTCCAGCGGAAGCCGCGTGGAACGCCTGGCAAACCGTCCTTTCCTCCCCGCTTTTCGAGGCCTCTAGTCCCGATTCCCCTATCCGAATCCGCTCGAAAGACGAGGCCGAGGCCCTGATCCGCAAGGCGTCCGCGAAGGAAACCGAGGCCGCCGAGCGCGAAGCATTCGCCGCGCGGCTCAAGGCGACGATGGCGGGAAAGGACGGGATCAAGCTCCCGGAGGACGCGAAATTCCTGCAGGACGTCGAGGCGCTGGCCCTGGGCAACTCCGACAAGTCCCGGGGCCTCAAGGACGCGGGGATCGCCGAAAGCCCCGAAAACGCCCACCGGGCGCTCCTCCAGGCCGGCTACTGGCCCCTGGACCGCAATCCCTGGCCGAGCCGCAATGGCCATTCCCTCGTTTCCTCCGCCGTCGAGGTG
>QKCE01000045.1 GCA_003245785.1 Spirochaetales bacterium
ACCCCCCCGTCCGGAGAAGGCGATTCAGCCCGCATGCCGCTCGTTCGGTATCGTAACATTCGAATTCCTTGCGCGCGCGACCTTAGCCTCGCCGAGCGCCTGAACGCATACGCCCCGCCTTCCCCACAGGTATATTCCCTCGCCGGCCGCGAGGACCAAATCCCGGGGACAGCCCTCGCAGGTCACCCATACCGTGCCCTCGAGGCACGCGAGTACCTCGCCCCGCGTTCCCCTGGAAATGAAAAGGGTTTCGTTCCTGAATAATCTTCGCTCGCCGAAAATCATGTTTCGCCTCCGTTTCGTCGTGATGTATTCAAGGTACCGGCGGAGCCCCGTGCCGGTAAGCTCCAGTTTTGGCCTGTTTTTACGGCCAGACGGGGTTGGGCCGACACTGTGCGCCCTTTCGGGGGGCTAATTGTGCCTGTGCGAAGCGGGGAAAACGGGTATACTTTCGGCATGGAAAAACGTTCCCTGAGCCGTCAACCCGCGCGGTACGAAGACGTGGCGTCACGCATCGAGGAGCTTATCGAAAGCGGGGCCTATAAATGCGGGGAAAAGATCCCCTCGCTCCGCGAACTCTCCGAATCCCTCGGGGTGAGCGTGAATACCGTCCGCGAAGCTTACTCGCGCCTGGAATCGAGGCGTTTCATCGAGGCTTCTCCCCAAAGCGGTTATTACGTGATTCCCCGTCCCGCCTCTCCCTCCCGTCCATGCCCGGGACCCGATCCGGCGGGCATGGACCCCCGGGAGGTAAGCCTCTGCAGGGTCTACGGCGCCTTCCACGACCGGGGAAACGCCTTGGACGCCGGCGGCCTCGCGATCGCCACCCTTTCCGGGGAGATGTGGCCCGCGGAGCGGTATCAAAAATGCGTCGTGGACGCGGTCCGCCTCCACGGACGGGAATGCGTCGAATATATGCTGGCGCCCGGTTACGCGCCCTTGCGGGAGCAGCTCGCCATAATCGGGCTATCCGGCGGCTCCCGGCTCTCGCCGGACGGCATCGTCGTCACCTCGGGCTGTCAGGAATCGATCTATCTCGCGCTCTCCGCCCTCACGTCCCCCGGCGACGTCGTGGCGGTGGAAAGCCCCATTTATTTCAACTTCCTGAACATGCTCGAGCACCTCCGCCTGAAAGTCCTGGAAATACCCTGTTCCGCCGGGGAGGGGATGCACCTTGAAACCCTACGATTCGCCCTGGACCGGTATGCCGTGGCGGCCGTCATCACCATCGCCAATTTCCATAATCCCACGGGGAGCCGCATGAGCGACGCCAAAAAGGAAGAGCTGGTAGGCATGCTCTCCCGGCGGGGGATTCCGTTAATCGAGGATGACGTCTACGGGGAGCTCGCCTACGGCCCGGAACGGCCCCGGACCTGCCGCTCCTTCGATACCGACGGAACGGTCCTGTACTGCTCGTCCGTCTCGAAGACGATATCCCCGGGCGTCAGGATCGGATGGATCGAACCCGGCCGGTGGCACGACCGGGTGGAAAACGCGAAAAACCTCATCAGCCTCGGTTCCTCTTCCATCCCGCAAATCGCGACTGCCCTGTTCCTGCAGGAAGGCGCCTACGTAAAGCATATTCGCCGCCTCCGGTCGAGGCTTGCGGAAAAAATGGCCGCCCTGCGCGCCTCGGTGCTCGCGCGTTTTCCCGACGGAACCGACGTTACCGACCCCGAAGGCGGTATGGTCCTCTGGGTAGGCCTTCCGGGCGGCATCGATTCCATGGAGCTGTATCGGCTCGCCCTGGCCCGGGGCATCATAATCGCGCCGGGCGCCCTATTCAGCCTACAGGACCGCTTCTCGTCGAATATCCGGCTCAACGCGGGAATTTGGTCCCCCTCCACGGAGGAAAAGATCGGCGTTCTCGGGGAGTTGGTAGCGGGGCTTTTGGCAAAGTCGGCGTGGGTCAACGAATGAGCCATGCTTTTTCATGATATAACCCCATACCCCGGGGGCGAGTCGGTCTTGTCCTTTCCCGAGACGCTGGCATCCAGGGGGTTTTGGGCGTATACTTTCCGGTAAGAAACCATGCGAGTCGTCTACGATTACGGGTACGGAAAATCAATCGCCTCTTCCGCCGCCACGGGGCCAATGCCGGGCCGGGAAACCGTCCTGGTGATTTCCCGGCGCCGCGACGGGCAGGGAGACGGCGGCGAGCGCGGGCTTTCCGGAGCGCGGTCGGGCGTCGAGGTGAAGGTATCCGACGAAGCCCTCGCCCGGAGCCGGGAGGTAGAGGCCCACGAGAAGTCGCACCTGGCCATGCTCGGCGGAATCGCCGCCTCCCCCATAATGTACGATACCGTTCGGGGCCCGAACGGCGAGGCGATCAAGGTCGGCGGCGGCGTCAAGGTCGACATGTCCGAGATTCCCGGCGATCCCGAGGCGACCCTCCGTAAGGCAGAAACGATCATAGCCGCGGCGAACGCCCCGAACGATCCCTCCGCCGGGGACATGAGAACCGCCGCGAAGGCCTACGAAATGGCGAGCAAGGCCCGCGCTGAAATCGCCGCGGAACGGGGCGCATCCGTAGACGAGAGCGCCTGAGATCGCGAAGGGCCTTACCGGCCGGTGCCGACGAAAGTCGAAATTTTCAGCTCGGTTCCCGACGGGACTTTCCCCTTACCGTAATATCTTTCCGGGAGTTTTACTGACCGGGGCTTTTTTCTCGCCCATTCCGGGTTTTCCTTGTGAAAACGGGCGTCTGCCCGTATAATTGTTTATAGGGTATAGATAAATACCGCCTTTTCAATAAAAAACCGACGAGGAAATGCTATGGCGACGAATCCGGACGATGACGGGAAATTCGCGCGGATTTCCCGGGAGATCCTCAAACAGCGCGATCTACTCATTACGAATATCGTTTTATCCTGTCAGGTGCCATCCACCATCGTGCCTCCCCGGGAAAACGACACCGAACCCCTGGACCAGCCCCTGAGGGCCAAGGCCTTTTCCGAACGGCTCCAGGAAATGGGAGTGGACGAGTGCTCCGCCGATTCCGAGGGCAACCCCATCGGCATAATCAAGGGCCGTGACCCGTCTTGCCCCCCGATCCTTCTCGCCGCCCATCTCGATACGGTGTTCGAGGTGCCCGAAGACAGTTACGCCTCCGTGGGACCCAACTCGATCACCGGCCCGGGGCTTTTGGACAATTCCCTGAGCGTCGGGGTCCTCCTCTCGGTTCCGCCCCTCTTGCGGGCCGCGGGCATTACGCTGAAGTCGGACCTGGTCATCCTGGCGCTCAAGGAATCCCTCGGGAAATCGAACCTGAGGAGCGCGAGGAGTTTCGTGAAGGAATGGAAATCCCCCGTCCGCGCCGCGGTTTGCCTCGAGGGCGGGGAACTCGGCCGGCTCAACTATTACGCCGACGCGATGACCCGCATGGAGATCCGGTGCGACGCTTCCGCCGGCGCCGAGCGGGGAAGCAAGCAGGGCGCCAACGCCATCCTGGTCATGAACGAGATCATCA
>QKCE01000055.1 GCA_003245785.1 Spirochaetales bacterium
ATGGAACGGATAGCGTCTTCCATGGAGAACAACGGGACGGAACGCCCTTCGGCGACGTTTTCGAAGACCCTGCGCGCCTCGGCGGCCTGCTCGGCGACGAAGGCCGGCACGCCCTCCTTGAAAATCCCCGCCTTTTCCCCCGCGATGGCGGCCAGGGTCGACCCCAGGTATTCGGTGTGCTCGAGCTCGATCGGGGTTATGACGCAGGCCTCGGGGACGATCACGTTCGTCGCGTCCAGCCTCCCGCCCAGGCCCGTCTCGACGATCGCCCAATCGACACCGGCCTCCTTGAAGGCCACGAAGGCGAAGAGGGTGACGAGTTCAAACCACGTCGGCTCCGCCTTCCCGGGGATCCGGTCGGGTATAATCGACTCGACCAGGGGAACCACGATATCCGCCGCGCGGCCGTATAGCGCGTCGTCGAGGGGTCCGGAGGACAGGCCGACCCGCTCGGTAAAGTCCAGCATGTGGGGGGAGGTATACAGGCCCGTCGAATGGCCCGCGGCCTCGAATATCCGGGAGAGCATGGCGGAAACAGAACCCTTTCCCTTGGAACCGGCCACGTGGACGGACTTGAACGCCCTCTCCGGATGCCGGAATCGGTCTACCAGGAAGCGCATGGTATCCAGGGAAAACTCGTCCTTCTTTTTCACGCGCTCGTAGTCTATGTAATTTTCGAGCCATTCGGCGAATAGCTCGCTCTGCCGTTTCGGTTCCATCGGCCCATTATGGGGGAAAAGGTTCTTGCGGTAAAGAGCCTTCTTTGGTTATTATGGTTGAATGACGAAGTTTACCATGCCCGATAAATTCCGGGGATACCGGATTCACATGGTCGGGATCAAGGGAACAGGCATGGCGGCCCTCGCCGAATTGCTTCATGCCCGGGGCGCCGCCTTGAGCGGCAGCGACCGGCCCGAAACCTTCTATACCGACGCCATCCTCGCCAAGCTCGGCATCGTGCCGCTCACGGATTTCGCCGCCGAAAACGTGCCCGCGGACGCTCGCCTCGTGATCCATTCCGCGGCCTACCGCAGGGACGCGAACCCGGAGCTCGTCGAGGCCGACCGGCGGGGAATCCCGGTCCTCCTGTATACCGAGGCCCTGGGCGAGCTGTCGGCCAAAAGCTATTCCTGCGGCATCGCGGGCGTCCACGGAAAGACCACCACGACCGGCATGGCCGGCACCGTCCTCAAGGCCCTGGATTTCAACGCCTCCGCCCTGGCGGGCAGCGTCATTTCCGGCTTCGGCGACCGTTCCACCATGATCAACGGCGACAAGTACTTCGTCGCGGAAACCTGCGAATACCACCGCCATTTCATGAGCTTCCACCCCCGGAAAATCCTCCTCACCAGCGTCGAAAGCGACCATCAGGATTGCTTCCCCACCTATGAATCCATCTTGGCGGCGTTCATGCAGTACATCGATCTCCTACCCCAGTTCGGCGAGCTGATATATTGCGCCGACGATCCCGGGGCGGTCGAAGCGGCGAAACTCGTGTTCCAGAGCAGGCCGGACCTCGTATTCACCGCTTACGGCGAAAAAGCCACGGGGGAATTCGGCCTCCGCATCAAGGGGATACGGGACGAGCGGCTGACATTCTCCCTCAAGGGCTTCGCCGGGGAATTCCGGCTCCGCGTCCCGGGCCACCACAACGTCAGAAACGCCGCCGGCGCGGTCGCCCTCGCCGTGAGCCTTGTCCGGGAGGAAAAGGGAGAGCTTTCGGTCAACGACCTGGGGCTGATCCGCGAGGGAATCGAGCGCTTCGCGGGATCCAAGCGCCGCGCCGAGATTATAGGCGAGGCCGACGGCGTCCTGGTCATCGACGATTACGGCCACCATCCCACGGCCATAAAGACCACCATCGCGGGCTTGCGGGAGTTTTACCCCGGACGCCGCATCGTGGTGGATTTCATGTCCCATACCTATTCGCGAACCAAGGCGCTCCTGGGCGAGTTCGCCTCGTCCCTTCGCGGGGCCGACGAGATTATCCTGCACAAGATTTACGCCTCCGCCCGGGAGGAAAACGACGGGACCGTGGACGGCGAGACCCTCTTCCAGGCGACCAAGGCCAAGCACCGGAACGTCCGGTACTTCGACGAGGTAATGGACGCGAGGGCATATCTCTCGAAATCCCTTAAGCACGGCGACCTGTTCGTGACGATGGGCGCGGGCGACAACTGGCGTCTCGGCCCGGCATTCCTGGAGGACAGAAATAAAAGATGAAAAGCATGACCGGTTACGCGTATCAGGAAAACGTAACGGAAGCGATGACCGTTTCCATCGAAATAAAGAGCTATAATTCCCGCTTTCTGGACCTTTCGGTCAACCAGCCGTACTGGCTCGGCAGGCTCGAGGGCCGGCTCCGGGAGTACGCCTCCTCGCGCATCCAGCGGGGCAAGGTGGAACTTAACCTCCGGGTCCGCGAAAAGAACGCGAGCCTTCAGGTAACCCCCGACCCCGAGGCGGCCCGGGCCTACATGGGCGCGGTCATGGAAATCTCCGACGCCCTGGGCTACGCGGGGGAGGTCCCCCTTTCCCTCATCATCTCCCAGGAGGGAGTCCTGAAGTCCGAAAGGCTTACCGACCCCGAGACCTATTGGGCCGCCATCGAGCCCGTCCTCGCGGCGGCCTTCGACGAATTCGAGGCTTCCCGCGCCGCCGAGGGCAAAGCCCTCGAACGGGACATTCTCGAGATGGTCGCCCGCATAGAGCGCGTGGCCGCCCTGGTCTCCTCGAAGGTCCCGGAGATGGAGGCCATGTTCAAGGAGAACGTGCGGACCCGTTTCGCGGAACTCCTGGACGGCCAGGTCGACGAGGGCAGGGTGCTCCAGGAAACCGCCGCCCTGATGGTAAAATACACCATCAACGAGGAAATCGTGCGCCTTGGGGCCCATCTCGCGAGCCTCAGGAAGGAATTGGCGGAGAACCCCGCGCCCGGGCGCAAGACCGACTTTATCTGCCAGGAGATTAACCGCGAGGTGAACACGATCGGCTCCAAAAACCAGATGATGGAAATCGGCCAGGCGGTGATCGAGGCGAAGGACGCCCTCGAGAATATACGCGAGCAATTGAGAAACATCGAGTGAGGGACCGGCAATGAGCTCAACAGAAAAGGGCAGACCCTTCATTCCCGCCGACCGGGACGTGAGAATCGCCATTTCCGGCAGTTCCGGCTGCGGCAATACCACGGTATCGCGCCTCCTCGCGGAAAGGCTGGATATCGCCCTCATCAATTACACCTTCAGGAGCCTCTCCCAGGAAATGGACATGCCCCTCCCGGAGATTATCGAGAAAGCCCGGACCGACGATTCCTTCGACCGCATGGTGGACACGAAGCAGGTCGAGCTCGCGAAAAAGTCCTCTTGCGTGCTGGGTTCCCGCCTCGCGATATGGATGCTGGAAACCGCGGACCTCAAGGTATTCCTCACCGCCTCGCCCGAAGTGCGCGCACGGCGCATCCAGAACC
>QKCE01000245.1 GCA_003245785.1 Spirochaetales bacterium
TGGTCCTCGTGGATACCGCGGTCATCGCCAAGGCGCCGGCCCGTTTCCTCGTCTCGGGCATGGGCGACGCCCTTTCCACCTGGTTCGAGGCCCGGTCCTGCCAGCGTGCCTTCGCGCGGGTCAACGCCAGCGGCCACGGCCGACCCGACGCCTCCGGCACCAAGACCGCCGCGGCCCTGGCGAAACTGTGCTACGAAACACTGCTGGAAGACGGCCTAAAGGCGAAAAAATCGTGCGAGGCGAAGGTGCCCTCGGCAGCCCTCGAGAACATCGTGGAGACGAACATACTCCTTTCCGGGCTCGGCTTCGAGTCTGGGGGGCTCGCGGCGGCCCACGCGGTCCATAACGGACTGACCGCCCTCGAGGAAACGCACCGATTCTTCCACGGCGAAAAGGTCGCCTTCGGCACCATCGTCCACCTGGTGCTCGAAAACGCCCCGGCGGAGGAGCTCGCGGAGGTCATCGGCTTCTGCAAGTCCGTCGGGCTCCCCACCTGCCTCGCGGACCTCGGGATAACCGACGCGGGCGAGGAGCGGATCATGGCGGTGGCGAAAGCCGCCTGCGCCCCGGAGGAAAGCGTGCACAACATGCCCTTCCCGGTAACGGCGGAGTCCGTCTACGCCGCCATCCTCGCGGCGGACCGCATCGGGGGCGCGGCGTGAAAAAGATACTCAACGCCCCCGAAACCCTGGTCGACGAAATGTGCGAGGGCATGGAGAAAGCCCACCCGAGGCTGCTGAAATTCGTGAAGAAAGGCCGCATCATGCGCCGCAAGGAACTGAATCCGGGCAAGGTCAGCCTGATATCCGGAGGCGGCTCGGGCCACGAGCCGGCCCACGCGGGCTTCGTGGGTACCGGCATGCTCGACGCCGCCGTGTGCGGCGACGTATTCGCCTCCCCGTCCACGATTCAGGTGTACAAGGCTATCGGCGAGACGCGCTCGGAAAAGGGCACCCTCCTCATCGTGAAAAACTATTCCGGGGACTGCATGAACTTCGACGCCGCCGCCGAAATGGCCGCGGAGGACGACGACTACCGCGTGGAGCGGGTGTACGTGAACGACGACGTGGCCGTGCGGGACAGCCTGTATACCGTGGGCCGCCGCGGCGTGGCCGGAACGGTATTCGTGCACAAAATCGCCGGCGCGGCGGCCGAACGGGGCCTCGATCTCGACGGCGTGAAGGCCGCGGCGGAAAAGGCCGTCTCGCGAACGCGTTCAATGGGCTTCGCCCTTACCTCCTGCACGGTGCCCGCCAAGGGCACGCCCACCTTCGCCCTGGCTGAGGACGAAATGGAATTCGGCGTGGGAATCCACGGCGAGCCGGGCACCATGCGGGAACCCGTCCCGGGGGCCGACGAGCTGGCGGAAAAACTCCTAGACCGGATTTGCCCCGACCTCCCCTTCGCCCCGGGCGACGAGGTCGCCGTCATGGTCAACGGATTCGGCTCCACGCCGCTCCAGGAGCTGTACCTCCTGTACAATTCGGCCGCGAAGTCCCTTGAGCGCAGGGGCGTCAAGCCCTGGAGAAGCTTCGTGGGAAACTACATGACCTCCATCGACATGGCAGGGGCCTCCATCACGCTGATGAAGCTGGACGACGAGCTCAAGGAATACCTCGACGCGCCCGCCGATACCTGCGCCCTAAAAATTTAAAGGAGAACGGCATGAAACAATTGACGACCGCCGACATGGTCGGCATCGTGGACCGCATGGCCCGCGTCGTGATAGAGAACGAAATACCCTTCTGCGAACTCGACTCCGCCGCAGGGGACGGCGACTTCGGCATGTCCGTGGCCAAAGGATTCAAGGTTCTAAAGGCCGAATGGAACGGCATCGACGCCTCGGATATCGGCTCCTTCCTCAGGGAATGCGGCCTTATAATCACCGAGCACTGCGGCGGCGCCTCGGGCCCCATCTGGGGATCGGCCTTCCGGGCGGCGGCGAAATCTGCCGCGGGTAAGGAAAACCTCAACCTCGCCGAATTCGCCGACCTCATGAAAGCCGCGGCGGAAGGCATCCAAAAGAGGGGCGGCGCCAAGCTCGGGGATAAAACCCTCCTGGACGCCCTTATCCCGACGGCGGAATCCCTCGCTGCCAGCGCCAAGGCGGGGCACGCGATCGAGCGGGCCTTCGAGCTCGGCGCCCAGGCGGCCCGGGAAGGGGCCGAAAAAACACGTCTTTACGCCGCGACCAAGGGGCGGGCGAGTTACGTGGGGGACCGAAGCCTGAACTACCCGGACGCCGGCGCCATGGCGCTGGGCATCATCTTTACCGATATCGCAGCGGGCCTTTCCGCCCGGGCGACGGCGTGAGCGAAAGGAGCCTGCCATGAACGCGACCACCGAAACCGTCGCCGCCCCTGACGGCGCGAAACTCTTCTGCCATCGCTGGACGCCGGACGCGGGAATGCCGATCAAGGCGGCGGTCTTCGTGGCCCACGGCATGGCGGAGCACGCGGGGCGGTACGAACGCCTCGCGCGCGCGCTTTGCGACGCGGGTTACGCGGTGTGGGCCCATGACCAGCGGGGCCACGGCCGAACCGCCGACGGTCCCGACCGATTCGGGGTTATCCCGGGGGCCAATGGGCTCGACACCCTCGTCGAAGACCTCCACGCCGTGAACGCCGCGCTCCGCGCGGCGGTTCCCGGCGTCCCGGTATTCCTCGTCGCCCACAGCATGGGATCCTTCGTGGCCCAGGGCTACGCCCAGCGCCACGGCGGGGAACTGGACGGCATGGTCCTCTCCGGCAGCAACGGCAGCGTCGGGGTCCTCGCTGACGTCATGCGCCTGATCGCGGGACGCGAAGCGCGCAAACACGGCAGGGAAGCGCGCCGGCCAAGCCTCGACCGCCTCTCCTTCGGCCGCTTCAACGACGCCTTCAAACCCAATAGAACCGCCTTCGATTGGCTATCGGGCGACGAGGCCGAGGTGGACAAATATATCGCCGACCCCTTCTGCGGGGCGCTCTTCCCGGCCGGCTACTTTTACGACCTCGCGGGATACCTCAAGGGGATTCACCGAAAATCCGCGGTAAACCTCGTCCCGAAGGACCTTCCGATATGCCTCCTCGCCGGCGAAGACGACCCGGTGGGCGGCAAAAAGGGGATACCAAAACTGGAGGAACTGTACCGCCGCTCGGGCGTCGCCGACCTCACGGTCAAGCTGTATCCCGGGAAGCGGCACGAAATCCTCAACGAAACCAACCGCGACGAAGTCACGGCGGATATGCTCCGTTGGCTCGACGGGCGGATACGGTAACGGGAAACCCCGGAACGGTTCTCCCCTGGGGGCGCGATCCGCAAGGCGCGCCCTCGCTCAGAACGTATAATCCGGCTCATCGATCACCGCGATTTCCCGGTTGATTCTCAGGATCTTCCCGTAATACGAAGCGCTGACGTACTGGGGCTCATAATCCCCGCCTTGGCGCTCGATCTGCCCGGCGAAGGTCCGCAC
>QKCE01000016.1 GCA_003245785.1 Spirochaetales bacterium
TGCCGAACAGGAGTTGGGATACCACGTACACGATCGGCAGGATGCGCAGGTCGCTCCATCCGAGGAAGGGGACCGTGAAGGGCAGCGCCATGATGCTGTCGCCGTGGGAAAGGTCGGGAATCCAGCCGGGAATGAACATCGCCCCGCGGAATTCGAAGTAGTTGTTGAACAGGTTATACATCGCGAAGATGAGGGGGAACTGGATCAGCATGGGGAGACAGCCGGAAAGGGGATTGTACCCGGCGGTCTGGTAGAACTTCGCCATCTCCTCGTTCATCTTCTGCTGGTTGTCCTTGTACTTTGCCTGAATCTCCTGGATCTTCGGCTGCAGTTCCTGCATTTTGAGGGTCGACTCTGAGCTCTTCTTCGTAAGCGGGAAGATGACGATGCGCATGAGGATTGTCATGAGGATGATCGAGACGCCCCAGTTCGGGATGAACTTGTAGAACACTTCCATGATCCACTTGAGGAACACCTCGAGGGGTCCGAGAATGCCGCTCGTATCGACGATATCGTTAACCTTCAGGTTTTCGAGCCCCCAGGGGTTATTGCCCGGGAGGTTGTACTTCGCGAGGTTCTTGTCCGTTCGGGGGCCGACGTAGAAGCGCCAGGTATCGGTCTGGCGCCCGCCGGAGATGGCCGGCCGGGTAAGGTATATTTGCGCCGCGTTTTCGCCTTCCGCCACTTGGGCGGTGGAATAATCAAATCCGCTCACCTCGGTTTCGGGAACCGCGATGAGGGTGAAATACTTGCCCGCCACGCCGGTCCAGGAAACCTTGTCGGTATAGGACTTGGTCTGGCCGAGCCCGAGGCTTACCGTTTTCTTCTTGCCATTCAGCAAATGGTAGAATTTCCGGTACTCGTATTTGTCCTGTTTAGGGTCCCAATTGGGTCCTATCTGGGGGGAGGTCCGAACGGTATACGCCGCGCCGTTCAGCGAGAGGCCGTTGAACGTGGAGTCCCCGTCGATTACCACCTTAAGTTCGAACATGTAATCGTCCGGCTTGAACGTATACTGTTTCGCGAGGGTGAAGCGGCTTTCGCTTCCATCGCCGTTTTTCAGCGTAATCGTGCGGTAAAAGCCTATCTCGTAATCGCTGATCCTCTTCACGTGGAAGAGCTGGTCAACCGCGGCGCCCTTGGAATCGCCGAGAAGAAGGGAGAAGGCTTTGTCGCCGGAAGTCACGAAATCGGCCATCTCGACGAAATCGGCGCCGTCCCTGTGCTCCTTGAGCTTGTAGGAAAGCACGTCGCCGCCGCGGTTGGTGAACTCGACCCGAACGAGGGGAGTTTCGACCACGGGCCGTTCTTCGGCAATCGCGGCTTCCTCGGCCGAGGCCGAGATATCGGTCGCGACAGGCGAAGATTGCATTGTCGTCGAGGATTCCGCGGCAGCGGTAGGGGGAAGCGCCGCGTTTACAGGTTCGGTAGTCGCGGTTTCGGCGACCTGCGCGGGGGGAAACAGCAAGTTTTGGGCCGTGAAGCCGGCGATTATTACGAGGGTTGAGAGAACGATCGCCGTGATCGTGTTTTTGTCCATAACTTTGATAGCTCCTTATCAGTCAGGGTACGGGATCATAACCGCCTTCATGGAAAGGATGACAGCGCAAGATACGTCTGACGGCGAGATAGAAACCCTTGAAAGGGCCGTATTTCGTGACCGCCTCGTAAGCATACGCAGAGCATGTCGGATAATATCTGCAAGTGGGGGGGAACAGGGGCGAGATAAACTTCTGATACGCGCGAATGGCGCCGCACAGAAGGCGTTTCAGCAGGTTACTCATAGGCTCGACCATAACCCGGCTTTTCCGAACAGAACGCAGAATTGCTCCATCCGCTCGGAAAAACTGTCTTTGCCCGGAAAGACAAGAAAAGCCAAGTCGAAACCGGTAAGAAGGTCTCCCTTGACCTGGCGATACGCCTCACGACTCAGTCTCCTGGAACGATTCCTCTCAACAGCCGTACCGTATCCGCGCGGAAAGGTAAACAAGACCCGGTTCCGCTCCATCCCGTTGGACAGGACGAATAATTTCGCCCCGTTGCAGCTATATTTTTTTCCTTTCCGGAAAACAGTCTGGATAACGGCGGAGCGTATTAACCGCTCCGCCTTTTTGAATCCTGAGCGTTTCACAGCTCAAAGAAGCGTCAATAGGGCTTCTTTTCGTCGGAAACAGTCAGCTTGTAGCGTCCCTTCGCCCGGCGGCGCTTCAGGACGAGGCGACCGCCTCGGGTGGCCATGCGGGCGCGGAACCCGAACTTGCGGGTGCGTTTGGTCTTGCTGGGCTGGTATGTCCGTTTCATGGAATTATGACTCCTTTATTTGTAAGAACCCCGACTCTCGGTCGGCAGGTTCCTTTATTTCTCTCACTCGTATACAACAGGCATGGCAGTATACCCGGTAGATGGTACGTGGTCAATACGTCGAAAGGTCGTCCTTAATCCGGTTTACCCTTCTTGATACTCTCCTTGAGCCGGGCGAAAAGGTCTTTGAGCTCGGGATTCAGGCTTTCATTCACGGGCACGTCAATATCGTTTTCCGGATCCTGTTTTACCCTGTCCAGTCCCTCGCCAACCGAACCTTTCTGACGCTCATAGGGGGTCTTGCATTCGCTCTTGACCCGAACCGCGATGGTGGAAATTTCAAATTCCGGAAAGGACCGGGATAGCGACGAAATTATCTGCTTTTTTTTGTATTGGATCTGCTGGTTCCATCCGGGATGGTCCACTTCGACGACGAGCACTCCCCTGTCCACGTCCACCACGCGGCTATGCGCGGCTATTTTGCTGCCGACGGTTTCCGACCATCCGCGGAGAAACGCGTTGGATTGCCTCATTCCCTCGGTATCGAAACCAGCGAACAGGGCGTTCAACACGTCCGACGCTTTCCTGAAATCACTCGGCATGCCACGTCCCCCCCTCGATACGAAAAACCCTCGTGGTAGTCCTGCGGTAACGCTCGTAGGGCTCGCCGGGCAAAAAAGTGCAAAAGAGCTGATCGTATTCCGGCAACAGGGCGGTAAATCGCTGGCGCTTGTCCGGATCGAGCTCGAGCATCACGTCGTCCATCAGCAATACCGGCTTCTTACCCCCGGAAATTTCGGTGTAAAACGTCGCCTGCGCGGTCCGGAGCAGGAGAGATAGGAGGCGTCGCTGCCCGGTGGACGCGGTCGGTACGAAAGGCTGGCGATTTTTCACGAACCTTATGCGATCTCGATGGGGGCCGGACATGGACGTTCCCATCGAAAGGTCAAAATCCCGCTTTTCGGAGAGCTTTGCCAATATACCCTCTGGAGTATCTTCCTTCCAGGAAGGGGAGTACTCGATCTTAACGTTCTCGATCCCGCTTACCTCGTGGTAGAGCCGGGCGAATACCCGGTTGAAATCGCGAATCGTTTTCATCCTCCGGGTTACCACTTCCATCCCCGATTGGGCGAGCTGAACGTCC
>QKCE01000230.1 GCA_003245785.1 Spirochaetales bacterium
TCACCGCCGCGAGCCGTTCGGCCGGCATGGTCCGGAACGGACCGCCCGACGCGGTGAGAATTATCGATTCGACCGCGTCGGCCCCATGGGCGGAAACGAGGCTGAACACGGCGGAATGTTCGGAGTCCACCGGCAAGACGTTGCGGCCCTTCTCGCGGGCGAGGGCCCTTATAAGACGGCCCGCCATCACGATGGTTTCCTTGTTCGCCAGGGCCAGGTCCTTTCCCGAATCGAGGGCTGCCTTCGAGGGCAACAGGCCCGCGGATCCCGCGATGCCGTTCACCACGATATCGGCCTCGATTCGGTGGACGTAATCCTCGATCTCTTCGGGCGACGCGTCGGAGGTAAGCAGCGTATCGGATACGGAAAACTCTTCCGCGAGGGCGGCGAGGCCGTTAATGTCCCTGTGGGCGCTTAGTCCGGCGATCGACCACCGTTCCGGGTCGTTCCGGACGATGTCGAGGGCGCTCGATCCGATGGACCCGGTCGCGCCGAGCACGAGAATCCGCTTGGTTCGGTTCATTTCAAAGTCCGTACAAAAAATCGCCCAGTATGTAAAACACCGGCGCGGCGAGTAATATGGAGTCGATACTGTCGAGCACTCCGCCCCGGCCCGGGATCAGCGCGCCGGAATCCTTGATTCCCGCGGAACGCTTCATGACCGACTCGATAATATCGCCGACGATCGAGGCCGTCGCGGTCATGACGGCCAACAGGGCCATCTTCCAGGGCGAACCCGGGAAGACCGCGGGGAAGAACGCGAGCCCGGCGAAACCCGCCGCGAAGGAACCCGCGTAACCGCCCAAGAAACCAGCGATGCTCTTGTTCGGGCTCGCGGGAATCACGCCCCTGTTGTTTTTTCCGAGCAGGACGCCGAAAAGCCACGCGAGGGAATCGCACCCGAAAACCATGAGAAGGAAAATCGAGAGCACGATTCCGGCGTTGTCCCATTTCGTCATGATCGTAAGATACATGGCGAGGTATCCGGGATATATAACCACCGCGAATCCCGTGAGGATACGCTCGAGGGAACGCTCGAAGCGCCCCGTCAGGCCCTGGATGGATTCGAAGAAAAGCACGAGAACGGCCGCTATGGCGATGGAGAACGTAATGAGTCGGTAGGGGAGGCCGCATACCACGTATAACACGGCGGCCAAGGGTATCAGCACGCCGGTAAGGAGAAGTACGGGCAACGGAAACACGGCGAACCGGACGGAGAGCATGTTTCTCATCTCGAAGACCGCGAGAAGCGTGAAGGCGAGGAGCTCGACGTTCAGAAGGAGGTAATGCCCCTGGGGAAAGAAGAACACCGAGGCGAGAATGAGCGGCAGGCCCACGAAAAACAAAAGCAGTCGTTCGATAATCTTTTTCATTGTACGGATCCGAATCTTCTCTGGCGGGAGGCGAAATCTTCGACTGCGGCGTCAAGGTCGCCGCCGTCCCAGTCGGGCCACAGCTTGTCGCTGAAGTAGAGTTCCGCGTAGGCCCCTTGCCAAAGGAGAAAGTTGCTGATGCGTTTCTCCCCGCCCGTGCGGATCATGAGATCCACGGGGGGAAGGTCGGGTATATCAAGATAGGTCTCGAACCCCGAGGGGGTAAGGGAGGCCCTTTCATGTTCGGGGATTTTGCGAATCGCCCGCAGAATCTCGTCTTGGCCGCCGTAATTCACGGCGAGTACGACGGTGGTATGCACGTATTGCGCGGTGCGTTCGCATATGTCGGTTATTTCCCTGGCGATGTCATCGGGAAGGCCGGTCAGGTCGCCGGCATGCCGAACGCGGATGCCGTTTTGCGCGTAAAAGTCGAGTTCCGCCCGCAGGTGGGTCTTGATGAGGGACATGAGAAAACCGACTTCGTCGGCGGCGCGTTTCCAGTTTTCGGTGGAAAAGGTATAAAGGGTCACGAAGGGAATCCCGAGTTCGGCGGCGCGTTTTACGACGGCCTTGGCCGACTCGAGGCCCCGTTTGTGCCCCTGTGTGCGGGATTGGCCGCGGGCTTTCGCCCAGCGGCCGTTACCGTCCATGATGATCGCCACGTGGGCGGGAAGTTTTTCCATCAACCTTCGAGGATCTCTTTCTCTTTGTCTTCCAGGATCTTGTTGATCTCCTGGATGAACTTGTCGGTGGATTTCTGGAGCTCGTCCTCGGAAACCTTGAGCTCGTCCTCGGTCATGAGCCCCTCTTTCTGGAGCTTTTTGAGGTCGTCGTTTCCGTCGCGGCGGATATTGCGGATCGCCACCCGGCTCTGTTCCGCGTATCCCTTGGCGGTTTTCACGAGTTCCTTGCGGCGCTCCTCGGTCAGCGGGGGAATCTGGATGCGGATTACCTTGCCGTCGTTGGAGGGGTTGAGCCCCAACTCGGATTTCTGGATCGCCTTTTCGATTTCACCGATGAGCCCCTTGTCCCAGGGTTGGATCACCACGAGGCGCGCCTCGGGGATGGATATGGTAGCGACCTGGCTGAGGGGCGATTTGTCGCCGTAATAGTCGACTCGTACCTTGTCAAAGAGCGAAGCGGAGGCGCGACCGGTCCGAATGGTGTTGAATTCGTCCTTGAGCGCCGCGATGGACTTCTTCATGCGATCCAGGTGGGGCGCGATGGTATCCGACATACTTGACTCCTTGTTAGCGCGTCGGCCCGGTCGTTAAGCCCGTCCGGCGCTTCGGTTTGTTTTAAGGCTTTAAATAAACGACCGGCTCCCTCATCGGAAGCCGGCCCGCGTTACGTTATCGAGTGTCAGTTCGCTCCGAGCTGGAAGAGCACCATCTTGGAGAGGGTGAGCTTCGCGCCCGCCGCCTTCCCGATCTCTTCCATCTTCTTCGCCACGCTTACCTTGTCGTCCTTCACGAAAGGCTGCTCCAGGAAGCAAATCTCGGCGAGGTGCTTCTTGATCTTGCCCTGTACGATGCCGGCCTTGACGTTCTCGGGCTTGTCGAGCTCAGCGACCTGCTTGGTGAAGATCTCGGTCTGCTCGGCGACGTACGCCTGGTCAACGTCCGAAGTGGCCACGTAGCGCGGGGTGAAGGCGGCCACGTGGAGGCAGCAGTCGTAGGCGAATTCCTTGACGGCCGCGGAAGCGAGCGCCTCGCCCTTGTCGGACTTGAGCATGACGAGCACGCCGGTTTTCTGGTCGGAGTGGACATAGTTCGCGATGAGCTCGTCGGCGCCGGCGGAAACGCTGACGACGCGGTTGAGGCTCATGTTTTCGCGGATCTTGGTCGCGAGCTCTAGCACCAGGGCGGAGAGGTCCTCGGTGACGGAGGTATAGCCCTTGTCCCAGGCGGTATTGATCACGTTGTCGCAAAGGGCGATAAAGTCGACGTTCTTGGCGACGAAGTCGGTCTCGCAGGTCACTTCGGCCATTACGGCCTTCTTGCCGTCGGTTTTCACGACCACGCGGCCTTCGCTGGTGGCGCGGCCGGCGCGCTTTTCGACGGCGGCGAGGCCTTTTTCCTTAAGGAGTTTTTCGGCGGCCGCGGCGTCGCCGGAGGTCTCGACGAGCGCGTTCTTGCACTCCATCATGCCGGCGCCGGTTTTCTCGCGCAGCGCCTTGACGTCGGATGCTTTGATATCCATCGGTATAATCTCCTTATTTCTCGTCGTAGAGCTTGTCTTCGTCGACCAGGGGTTCGGTGGTTTCCTCGCTCGCGGCCTCGGCGGCCTTGGCTTCGGCGGGGGTATAGTTGCTGTAATCGACGATTTCCTCGTCCTCGGCAACCTTCGCGGCCACGGTTTCGGTCGCGTCTTCATCCTCGTCCTGGAGGTTCTCGATGATCTTCAGGCCGTTCTCGTTGTCGGCCTCGACCACCGCGTTGGCGATGATCTGGGTGAACAGGGAGATGGCGCGGATGGCGTCGTCGTTTCCGGGGATCGGGAAGTCGATTCCCTCGGGGTTACAGTTGGTATCGACGACGGCGACTATGGGGATGCCCATGCGGCTGGCTTCGGCGACGGCAATGGATTCCTTGCGGGTATCGATCACGAAGATGATCCCGGGGAGATCCTTCATTTCCTTGATGCCGCCGAGGTTCTTCTCGAGCTTGGCCTTTTCCTTGAGGGCGGCCGCGATTTCTTTCTTGGTAAGGCTCTCGAAGGTGCCGTCGATCTCCATCTTCTCGATCTTCTTGAGACGGAGGAGGCTTTTCTTGATGGTGGTGAAGTTGGTGAGCATGCCGCCAAGCCAGCGGTTGTTCACGTAGAACATGCCGCAGCGCTCGGCCTCTTTGGCGATGGTCTGCTGGGCCTGTTTTTTGGTTCCGACGAAGAGGACGCTCTTGCCCGCGGCGGTGGTCTTGCGAACCGCCTCGTAGGCTTCCTTAATGGAAAGGATGGTCTTCTGGAGGTCGATGATGTGGATGCCGTTCCGCTCCGCGAAGATATATTTCTTCATGCGGGGGTCCCAGCGCTTTACCTGATGTCCGAAATGTACGCCGGACTCGAGCAGGCTTTTCATGGTTACTACTGCCATGACAATCTCCTTTGCGTATTCCTGATGATTAGGAATACTCCTTCTCTGTTTCTCGGTTTTGCCGTTGATTTTTGGTTAAAAAAAAGGCGTTACCGGAAGATGTGCCGGATAGAACCGCCATCAGACGGTGAATTCGTATCCGTGCTCGCGAAGTATGGCATATAATTCATGGATTGGCAAGCCTACGATGCCGCTCCAGGATCCTTCGATCCGTTCCACGAAGCAGGAGGCGAGGCCCTGGATGCGGTAACCCCCGGCGACACCCTGCCATTCTCCCGTATCCAGGTACCGCTCGATCTGTCCGTCGTCGAGGCTCATGAAAGTCACGGAACTTACCGAGGTACGGGACGAAATAAAGTTGATTTTTCCGTCGAAAAGGCTGATCGCGGTGATGACCGAATGTTTTTTTCCCGAAAATCCCCGCAACATCCGCTTCGCGTCGTCGCGGTCCCCCGGTTTCCCATAAATTTTCCCTTCCAGCGCGATCAGTGTGTCGGCGCCGAGTATCCAGGGCGCGTTTATATCTACCTGGGCACGCATGACGGACTCAAGCTTCTTCATGGCATGTAGTTCCGCGAGGCTTTCGGGCTGCAAGCCCGGCACCTCGGGTTCGTCGTAATCCGGGGTCATGACCCGAAAGGGTATGCCGAGGTTTTTCAGTATTTCCTGCCTGCGGGGAGACGTAGAGGCGAGGACTATCGGTTCCATAGAAAATCCTTCTAATATCCTGGTGCAAAAAATATCGCGGTTTATTGACAAAACGGCGGTTTTCCGGCTTAATTAGGTAACAGCCACGGAAGATTAGCTCATTTGGATAGAGCGTTGGCCTCCGGAGCCAAAGGCGGTGGGTTCGAATCCCGCATCTTCCATATAGTACAAAAAAAAACCCGGTTTGCGCCGGGTTTTTTTATTGCGCGGAGGCCTTGGCGCTCCGCTTATTTTCCGCTTCCGGTACCGGACGAAGAGGCGGTACCGTTGGAACGGTTGTTTCCGCTAACGGACTTCAGCACCTCATAAGCCCTGTTCCGCACCGGGGTGACGTAATTGTAGTTGTTCGCGATCCGGATGATGGAGGTGATCATGCCGGACCTGTCCTTGACCGTGGGGGCCAGCTTCTCGTAAGCGTTCAGAACTTCGAGGGCAAGGGAGCTGGTCGGCAGGATTATATCGAACTTGCGGGTAATCCAGTTGATCATTTCCACGACCTCGTCGTTTTCGTTGAAGCCGAGCTCGCCGAGGGATTTCACCGCGGCGCTGATAACGGAGGGCTCGTTGTCGGAATACATGACGGTAATGAGGGTGTCTTTCGCCTGGGTCGAACCGGTCTTTCCGAGGAGCTCGCAAGCCTTCATTCGAACGTCGGGGAAATTGTTCACGGTACGTCCGTTTTCCTTCGCTACGGACGCGATCCCTTCGGAGGCGAGGGCGTTCAGCGCCGCCTGAATGTCGTCCGAGGTGCGCCCCGCGCCGATCGCGTTCTCGATATACTGAAGCGCGACCAATTTGCTGTCGCGTCCTTCGGAGGTCGCGAGTTCCCTGATAATGACGCCTTCGACCGAATTGAGGTACGCTTCCTCGACGGTCATGATGGAATCCGATCCCTCGGCATGGACGGCGAAGGCAGAAACGAGAAGGGTCGCGATGAACACTGGCAACGACTTTGAACGCATACGGAGACCTCCCTGGTCAACTTTAACTCAATACCTTATTATACCCGGTAATTCCAAGTATAAGTCAAGTATACGCGAAAATCCGGACTTCACTGGTTCTTTGGCACCAGTTTCCAGTCTTCTCCGAATTTTTCTATGATATAAATCGCCGCGGGGTTACCCGGGGATATTTCCATAATCACGTACACCCGGGTGGGGGACACGTACTTGATGTCGTCCACCCGCATGTTTTGCCTCGAAGGCACGAACACGTAATTAAAATAATCCTTGATCGACTTCAATTGAACCCCTTTTATGGGGAGGCTCGCTGAAACTTCGGCGAGGGTAGCGGGGTCGGAGAAGGTTTGCAGGTACTCGGGAGAGAGGTAAGAAAGCCATCCGTTGTAGTCGCGGGAAAAGGTTATGCGGTTCAAGTCGTTCACCACGATTTCGAGTTGCCGCTTCGTGGCCTGGAAATTCTCCTTCGTGATCTTGACGTTCTCGAATTGGGCGACGATTTCCCCGCTGTCGGACGTGGCGGCGTCGGTGCCTGGCCTTGAGGTATCGGTCGTGGCCTCTGTTTGCGCGGAGGCCTCGGTTGCCGTTTGCGTCGTCCCGTTTCCCTGAACCGGCGTCTCGGGCTGTGGGACTGTTTGGGTAGCGCAAGATAATAAGGAAAAAGTCGCGACGACGATGAGGGAAGCGGCCGATATCTTCATACAGGTATACTACTCCGGGCCCGCATTTCCGTCAAATACCTTTTTGACCGGTGTTGACGGGGCGAATTATAGGTCGTAAAGTGGAATCCATGGTAAAAGCAGTGTTTCCGGGATCTTTCGATCCGCCTACGTGGGGTCATTTGAACGTGATCGAGCGCGCGCGCGTGATTTTTAACGAAGTGCACGTGGTCGTAGCGGTCAACAGCGAGAAGAATTACCTGTTTTCGGCGGATGAGCGCGTGGAATTGATGCGTGAATTGGTCAAGAAATGGGATAATGTCCAAGTCCACTCCTGGAATCGGCTCATCGTCGAATATGCCCGGGAAACCGATGCGCGGGTACTTATTCGCGGGGTTAGAAACCTGGCGGATTTTTCCTACGAGTTCGACTTGGCCATGATGAATCACGGGTTAAATCCTTCAATCGAAACGATATTCTTCTCGACGGAGCCCCAATATTTCGTGTTGCGGTCGAGCGCCATAAAAGAACTGGCGAGTTTCGGCGGCGACCTTTCTAGCATGGTGCCCGATTCGGTCGCGGAAGCGCTCAAAAAACGCATTAGCGAACATCAATGCGGTTAAAGTGACAAAATTTCAAAAAGTGTAATGTGAGGCTTGACAGAGTTGAAGATACTCTATAGTATCTCTTTTATCTTTGTGTTTGGAACACTTTTTTTTATGCGAGGTTGAATATATGGCAGTGCCAAGAGCGAAAACGTCCAAAGCCCGTACCCGCCGTCGCCAGGGGATCAACATGCGCCTGAACGCGCCGACCCTGACCGAGTGCGGTAATTGCGGAAACCTTATTATGTCCCACCGTGTGTGCCCCAAATGCGGTTTTTACCGCGGTCGCCAGGTTATCACACCCGAAAATAACGGTTAATCACAGAGGAGCATCATAATGGACGAATTATTCCAGAAAATCCAGAAGCTTATCGCCGACAAGCTCGAGATCGACGAAGCCAAGATCACGCTCGACGCTTCCTTCCGCCAGGACCTTGGCGCGGACAGCCTCGACACCTACGAGCTCGTCTACGCCATCGAGGAAGAGATGGGCGTCAGCATTCCGGACGAAAAAGCCAACGAGTTCGAGACCGTTCGCGACGCGTACGATTTCATCAAGTCGGTCCAGAAGTAATTCAAACACTTTCCGGGAGGGGGTTGCTTTGTTTCCGTTTATCCCGCAAATGGATGGGGAACGCAGGCGAACTCTCCAAACCTTCCAGAGAACGGCCGGTATTCGCTTTCGCGATATCGGCCTTCTTGATTTAGCCTTCCATCATCGATCCTTTTCCAACGAAACCACGAAAGAGCGAGTCAATAACGAACGGCTCGAATTCCTCGGCGACGCCGTGCTCGGCATGGCCGTGGCGTCCCGTTTGTACGAGCTCATGGCGGACCGTGCGGAAGGGGAGCTCGCGAAAACCAAGTCGGTGGTCGTTTCCGAGGAAACCCTGGCGGGTATCGCGCTGCAGATCGGGATAGACGAATGCCTCGTGCTCGGCAAGGGCGAGGAGCTCTCCGGGGGCCGCAAGAAGAAGGCGATCCTCGCGGACGCCATGGAGGCCGTGATCGGCGCGCTCTACCTGGACTCGGGCTTCAGGGCCGCGGAGCGATTCGTCCTCGATTCCATCGATCCCCATATCGCCCTCGTGATGCAAAACCGCCATCATCGGGACTTCAAGACCCTCCTTCAGGAATACGTCCAGAAGTCCTACAAGACCGTCCCTAAATATTCCCTCGTGAAAAAGAGCGGCCCCGACCATGACCGAACCTTCTGGGTTTCCGTTGAAGTGAACGGCACCTCCTACGGCCCAGAAAAGGGCAAGAACAAGAAGGAAGCCGAGCAGGCCGCCGCCGCGATCGCCGCCGCCGCCTTGTCTATCGTCGACTGACGTCCCCCTTCAAATCCTCCATGCGCGCGTAAAAGGCGAGCGCGATCTCCATGAGGCGATCCTTGCGATTCAGCTCCGGATCGTCCAGTACCGCCTCGAACAATTCCTTGAGAATTAGTCCCGTCCCCGGTCCCGGGGGAATGCCCGCCGCGAGCAGGTCCTTCCCGTTTACCGCGAGGTCTTTCAGGGAGAAGGCGTGTTCCTTCGAGAGGATAGAATCGATGCGGTCCGAGAATTCCGCCAAGTGGAGCGGCTCGCCCCGGACTCCCGCGATCGCCCACCCGTCGGCGCGCCTGAGGTCGAACAGGGCGGGAATGTGCTCCTTTCCGACCCGGACTATGAAACGGCGTACCGCCGCGTCCGACCACACCGGTTCGTAATGGAACATGTGCTGGGCCACGAGATGGACGACCGTCCTGACGGTTTTTTGGGGATACCGGAGCCCGGTGAGGACACGCTCCGCGATTTTCGCGGACACTGCCTCGTGATGGTGGAAGGTATAAAGGCCGAGGGAATCCGTCTCGCGCACCTCCGGCTTTCCGATGTCGTGGAAGAGCGCGGCGAGCCTGAGCTCGAGGCTTTTCTCGGGGGCCGCGTCGCAGGCGAGGAAAAGATGGTCCAGGACGTCGAAGCGGTGCAATCCCTTTTGCTCGACCCCTCGGCAGGCCGCGAGCTCGGGAAGCACGAGTTCGAGCAGGCCGGTCCGCTCCATGAATCTGAGGCCGGTCGATGGAATGGGGGACGAGAGCAACTTGGAAAGTTCGTCCCTGACCCGCTCCTTGGCCACGAGGGCCGTGACGCCGAGGGATGGCCTGATCGCCTCGAGGGTTGCCGCCTCGAGGGTGAAGCCGAGCTGGGCGGAAAACCGCACGGCCCGCAAGGGGCGTAGCCCGTCCTCGCCGAAACGCTCCGCCGCGGATCCCACGGTCCGGATTATGCCTGCCTTGATATCCTCCCGGCCCCCGAAGGGATCGATCACGGTCCCTTCGGGCAGGGAAACGGCGATGGCGTTCATCGTGAAATCGCGCCTGGAAAGATCGTCCTCGATCGTCGCGGCGTATTGGATCTCGTCGGGCCTCCGCCCGTCGGAATAACCGGTTTCGGTCCGGAAGGTGGTGCACTCGATCAAGGCGTCCTTGAAGCGTATCGTCACGGTACCGTGGGCGATGCCCGTGGGGATTACGTGGCGGAAGAGCTGCATGACCCGTTCGGGGGACGCCTCGGTCGCCACGTCCCAGTCCCCGCCGGACCGGCAAAGGTATATGTCGCGCACCGCGCCGCCCACGAGGTAGAGCGTATGGCCCGCGTCGCTGAAGATGCGGGAGAGGTCTTTCAGTATGCCGGGTACGGGTATTCTATTCATTGCCGTTCCAGTATACTGCGACCGGCAGGCGCGGCTCAAGCGCGCCGGGAGGCGAAGGTGAAAGGCGTCGTGATTACCGGGGGCAAGGTGCCCGCTCCGGGGGTGATGAAATTGATCGCGTCCGGGTGCTCGATTTGCGTCGTCGCCGATTCGGGCCTGGACTCGGCCATCGCGGCCGGGATCGAGCCGGATTTCGCGGTAGGCGACATGGACAGCCTCTCGGACCCCTCCCTCCTGGACCGGTTGCCCCCGGGACGGGTTAGTCTCGCGGATCGCGACAAGGACAATACCGATACGGAACTTGCCCTGACCCTGTTGAAAGGGAAGGGCTGCGATGAACGGATTTTGATCGGCGGGAGCGGGGGAAGGCTGGACCATCTCCTGGCGGTACGCGCCTTGTTCGACCGAGAAGATCCCCCGGCGGTTTGGGTCGGGGATGAGAGTATCGCGATCGGAATCGGGGCCGGATTCCCCCGTTCCGGCGTGAAACTCGACGGCCTGGCCGTGGACTCGGCGATTTCGGTATTTCCCTGCGGCGCGGCCCCGCATGTCGCCCGGGGAAAGTCCCTTTATTGGCCCGTCGACGGGCTCGAATGGGACAGGGGCGCCTTCAGCCTGAGTAACCGCCGGTTCGGGACGGGCTGCGCCGTCGAGGCGGTTTGCGGATCGTTTCTAGTGATCTTGCCGCTGGATTCGATCGGGGACTTCGGGGTCCTAACGTAATTCCTTAATCATTTTCAGGGCCTCTTCGGCGTTTCCCTTCGAGATGGCGAGAAAATCGATGAGGACGGGATATTTGGTCAGGAGCTCGCCCCACTTCTCGAAAGTGTCGAGGGTATACCGGTCGGCCGCCGCGTTGCCTGCCTGCTCGGCCGCGGCCGTCGCGAACTGTCGCGATTTCTCCTCGAGGTACGCCGAATAGGTCCTTTTCGCGAGGCGGTACAGATCCGTATCCGGGAAGGAAAGGGAGTCGATGCGAACGTCGACGGACGCGAAATCGCCCATGGAGGATTCGCGGGCTTCCTTGGCGACCCGGGACGCGAAGGCGGCCGGGTCCACGAGCCCGCCGTTTCCGGACATCTCCCCGGCGACCGCCAGGGAGAGGGCGTTTCGGACCGAGGAATCCACGAGGGCGGCGATCCGTCCGTCCGTCCAGGCGTCGAGGGCGGCCTGGTCCGCGATGCCCGAATCCCTTACGAGGGCCGGGAGCCTGGAGGGGTCGATGGTTACCGAAACCGATCCGGTTATCTTCCAGGAGAAGTCGGGTTTTCCTTCGACGACCGAAGCGTAAAGGTCCCCGGAGGGCAAGGTGCCGCCGCTCGAGACGGGTATGGTCCGGGGGGCGAGCGAGAAGATCGAAAGGCGCGAATTGGTGGGAAGGAGCCGTTCCCAATTCCAGGAGAATCGGCCGTTCTCGGCGACCTCCGGGTCAACCCCGCCGGTCTTTGTGGCGAGAACCCCGTACGCGCCGACGGGGACCGCGAAGGAAGTCCAGCCGAAATAAAAGGCGGCGCCCGCGAAGGCGAGAATGATGAAGAAGGCGACGAGCAGTTTTTTCATCCGGTTCCCCTGTTCCAAATTCCGCCGAGACGGTATATTGTCTCAGAGGAGTATACCGTACTTTTATGGCAAGGGAAAGACGAAAGCAATTGACCATCCGCTTTTTGCACCGGGCCACGCTCTTCCTTACGTTCTTTACTCTTGGCCTGGTATCGCTCTTTTTTTTCGGAAACTCCCAGAATTTTCTCGACAGGTCCCAGTTCATCATCCTCGGGGTGCTGTCCGTCTCATCCGTACTTTCGACCGTCATGGGATGCGCGTCCCTCGCGATCGAGCTTTCGGCCTTCGCGCGCCGCCGACGGTTCGTATACCTGAGCATGGCCGGGGCGAGCGCGCTTTGCGCTGTAGTCTCCCTCGCCGCGGCTTTCGCTTCCCGGGGGATACTCCTGGTGGCCGCCGGGACCGGACGTTGACAAAGATTTTCCCCGCAAACTATTATGATCGGAGATGAAACCTACAGACCGACTTTACGCCGTTCGGGGCGCGGTGTGCTGCGATAACACCGAGGACTCGATCGGGTCGATGGTACCCGCCCTGTACAGGGAAATACTCGACCGTAACGGGATCGAGGAAAACGATATCGTCTCGATTCTCTTCACCGTGACGAACGACCTCGTCGCCATGAACCCCGCGACCGCGCTGCGACGCGCGGGACTCGCGGAAAGCGTCGCGCTATTCGCTTCCGCGGAGCCCTTCGTCGAGGGTTACCTTCCCCGGGTAATCCGGGTGCTCGTAACCTATTACGGGACGACCGCTCCCCGGCCGGTATACATGAACGGGGCCGAGGCGCTCCGCCCGGACCTCGCGCCCGGCAATACGCGATGACCGGACCGACCGGCCGTATCTGGCTGGTTGCGAGGGAATACGCGGGGCTTGCGGAGGCGGGGGGCGTCAAGAACGTCACCTGCTCGATGGCCGAGGGGCTCGCCCGCTCCGGCTCCGAAGTCACCGCCTTCCTGCCCCTTTACGGATTCATGGACGTACGCCCGTCGCCCGTCCTTTCCGTCGGTATCGACGTGGGCGATACGGCATATCCCGTCGAATATTCCTCACTTGAGCATAACGGCGTCCGGATAATCCTCGTGGCCGCGCCGGTCTTCTCGGACAAGCGGCAAGTCTACGTGTATACCGAGGCGGAGGCCTCGGCGATTCCCGGGGCGTTCCGCGGTTCAGGCCATCTCG